>NZ_JAEKIW010000008.1 GCF_016757965.1 Archaeoglobus neptunius
GCATCGTAGCATCAACCATCGGCTCTGCAATGCTTATATGCTTCCCGCACTTCTGGGCGAGATTGACAACAAAGGAGTCAAGCTCGTCAGGATCGTTGAATATTATGTTCGTGCGGAGGTTTGTGTAGTTGCGGTGGTAGACGTACATGTACTTCTGCACACCATTGCAGGAGATATCCTCAAGCATGGGATCAAACATTAGGGGAGTGATCTTGTCATAATAAAGAAAGTCCCTCATGATATAATACCAGATTTTGTAATATCCTCTATCATCAAGGTCAAACCCGATTTCGGAAAGGAGGTCATCAAAAACTTCCTTTAAAAACGCCTCTTTGTTTATTTTTTCATCTTCGAAAGGCTCCTCCTCAAGTTTGTCTCTGAGGAGGAGTGAGAGTTCACCGTAAATCTCCATCTCGTACGGAGAAAGACGTGGCTCAATAACATGATATCTGTATTCCTGCTCTTCATCGTTGTATATTATGTATATCTTACAAAAAGGCTCCTGAACCCAGTACTCCTCAACGACGACCCAGCCAACAGGCGGAGAATACTCAACCAGCTCACCGTGTTCCTCAACGCTATACTCTTTTCTCTCAACCTTACCAGCGATTTTCTTCTTCTTTTTGACTTTAATTACTTCTTCTCTTTTTTTTGCCTCCTCAATGGCGTCTAAAGCTTCTCTTTCATAATCTTCAAGCTGCTGATCTTCTTCCTGCTGTACTTCCTGCTGTGTTTTTCTTCTCCTTATTTTGAGCATCATGATAACGTGTAAAAAATCATAATTAAAATTTTCTCTGGATGAGGTCAGTTCTCATAGTTTGTACTTTTAGAAGTCTAATTACAGGGAATTCTCGAAGTCAGAATCATTATTACAGTCGAACCAGGATGTGATAACTGAATATTTGATGTTTGCTAACCGAAATCTATATAAGACTGATATTTGCTGACTTACCACAACGAAACGGAGAGAATTCATCAAGTGTACTGCTATCTTCAGCGCTACAGCAGCAGGAATACCACCATTTAGTCTTGTCAGTCTACCCAATATAGTAGAAAAAAGAGGCGAGGGGCTTGTTGTCTATCCCTTCCTTTATAGATTCGTCAGCAAATCGTTTCAGATCATAAACACCAAGCTGTGGGATTGCAAGTGGTGTACCAACAAATTTACTCCTCTCAAAAATGCAACACCGGCGATTCTAGGCATTGGTAAAATCATTGCATTTGTGAAATCAGCACTACCGATATAAATCAGTATTTCAGTAAAGTCGCAAGAATGGAAAAGATAGCCTCGCAATACTTCTACCGAATATTCCCCGACTCCGAGAACATGGATCTGTATCTGCCCCGGGAGATGGTTCAGTTCGAGATAAAACCTGGGAAACTAACGAGAAGCTGGAGGTGGAGCAAGGGTGGTGGAGAACTGGCTTAACCTCCACGTAACTTCTGTCTGCCAGCTGAATTGCAGGCAATGCTACTTCAAGCGCTATGATGGCAGGAAGGGCGAAATTCCGCTGGATGCTATAGCAAGGATTTGTGAAGATTTCCTGTCTACTGACTTTCCGCTTGACGGCTACACAATAATTCTTGGTGGTGGTGAGCCCTTGCTATATTCGCGTAAGGACTATATTTTCCTGTAATGGATCTATGAGTGGAGAAGATGTTGTTTGTTTTGAGATAGACAAAGATGGGAACGTTTATTACATTGAATGTGAGTAGGAGGTGTTATGGGTGAATAAAAAAGGAAAGAAATTGTTGATCGTGTTGTGTGGTGCTTTATTGATTGGAATCATTGTTTTTGTCAACTCCAACGAACGGAAAAAGGAAGAAATCAGGAAAATCAATGCGAAGCTCAGGGAAGAGTTCGGGGATGAAGCCGCCTGGATGATCTCCGTAAATCCGAGAACTGGAGAGAAAAGTGTTGATGTGTTTGTCCACTCAATGCCTGCCAATCAAAAGTTGAACACGACAATTGACGGTTGGAGAGTCATGTCTACAGCACCCGCCGGTGAAGGTAACGAGGTAATCTTTTAAAATCATTGTGGGTTAACGAGCCTTTCTGCAACCTTTTCCACTTTTTTCAAAACTTTGCTTTCATCCATTGAAAGCACAGAACTATCCTCAACCACCAGCTCCCCATCAACAATCACATTGCTAACCTCACAGCCGGTGCTTGCGAATAGGATGGAACTCGCCGGATCGTGCACTGGATGGTGTCTCAGAGATCTGTCTATCGTTACAATATCTGCCAGAGCCCCTTTTTTCAGAACTCCACCGAACAGGTTGTACGCCCTGTAGCCATTTTCGGTTGCCACCTTTAGCCAGGTTGACGGAGGGAGAACTCTCTTTCGGAGGTTCTGGAGTAGAGCGGCGAGTCTGATTTCCTGCAGAAGATTCAGCATGTTATTACTTGCAGCCCCATCACTGGCGAGTGAGACGTTTATCCCCATTTTCAGCATCTCATACACCCTCGCTATACCCGATGACAGTTTCATGTTGCTTGATGGACAGTGGGCAACAGAGGTGCCGGTGGTTGCGAGCAACTCCATTTCAGAGTCCGTCAGCCATACGGCATGTGCAACGAGAGTTTTATCGTCCAGAAAGCCGATTGAGTGCAGCAGTTCTGCAGGCCTCATGCCATACTTTTTCTTTATTTCTTTGACCTCCCACAGAGTTTCGGAGAGGTGTATGTGCTTTATAACATTCAAATCTCTGCCAATTTCTGCCACCTTTTCTAAAAATTCCGGTGAGCACGTGTATGGAGCGTGGGGTGTGAGCATGCACCTCACCCTTCCACCAAAACTGCCATCATATTTTTTGATCAGTTCAACCCCAATCTTCAGCTCCTCTTCACCCCTCTTCTCATCTCCCCTGTCCGCCATTCCATAGCCGATTACAGCCCTCATCCCCGATTCTCCAACTGCCTGGACAACTCCGTCCATGTAAATGTACATATCAGCAAAGGCTGTAATCCCGGATTTTAGCATCTCAACACAGGCAAGCACGCTGCCCCAGTAAACGTCTCTCTCCCTCATTCTTCCCTCAATTTCCCAGACCTTTTCGAGCCAGTCTCTAAGCGGTAAACCCTCCGCATAGCCTCTAAGAAGAGTCATGGCCGCATGCGTGTGGGTGTTGAAAAATCCCGGAAAAATGAACATTTTCGATGCATCGATCTCAATATCTCCCCTGATGTCTTCTTTACCAACATACGAGATTCTGTTTCCGTTAATACCAACACTGCACTCGATAAATTTCCCGTTGATGAAACATAACCCGTTTTTAACCGCGATATCGTACATGGAGTGTCTTGAACAGTACCCGGATATGATACTTTCGTTCAGCAAGTTTAAAATAATGTAAACTGACAAAATTTATGAACGTTCTTCTCAGCAGGAAGGATACGATTAGATTCTTGATTCTCTCTGAACTTATGGTAAACCCGGAATGTAATCAGCGTGACATTGCCAGAAAGCTGAATCTAACACCTCAGGCAATATCAGAGCATTTCAAGGAGATGGTTGGTGAGGGACTGATAAATGTCATTCACAAAGGTTATTACGAGGTTACAAAGAAGGGAGAGGAATGGATGTCCCGAAATCTCATCGATCTGCACGTTTTCAGCGAAGAACTCCTCAAGAAAATATACTCAAAAACGGTTGTTGCGATTGCGAAAGGGAAAATAAAAGAAAACGATAGGGTTAGATACTGGTTTGGCGATGGATATATATTTGCAGAAAAAAGCTCAAACGGAAATGGAACGGCCTTAACGTCTGCAGAAGATGGGGAGGATATCCTCATTAAACCCACGGGAAGTTTTGAACCGCCTGAGAAGGGGGAGATAATTGTTGTCAAGGTTCCGGATGTTGCCGAAGGAGGAAGCAGGAGACTGAATCTCAATGAATTCAGAGAACTTGTCAGATCACGCCCAAAAAGTATAGTTGTGGCGATAGGAATCGAGGCACTTGTGGCATGCAGGAAAATAAGGGTTGAACCGATATTTTTTGGTGCAAAAGAGGTTTGCATCGAAGCAGCTCATCAGGGCAGCGGAGTCATTGTTGCGTGCACGGAGGGCAGGATAAATGATCTGCTCAGAAGTCTCATAGACGAAAATCTTGAATTTGAGATCAAGGACATAGTTATTTAAGGAAAATTATATTTCCTCTACCTTTTTTGACCTTCTCCACAACCCCTCTTCTTTCAAGATCTGCTATTATTAAGCTCATCTTTGCCTCGCTGTATCCGAGCCTCTTTCTAAGTTCCTTCTGGGTTATTCTTCCGCCTTCTCTTTTTATTATCTCAACCACCTCTGCCAGGTCTTCAGGTAAGTCGTCTGCATGTTCTGCAGACAGCACTCCGGAAGGCACGTCTGTTTGTTCTGCTTCTCTTCCCGACCTCCTCTTGATAAGGTAAAGCGCCACAACAATAAAAGCAGAGGCTGCAGCAGCGAGGAGATAGTAAGGTGGCTCACTTTCTACGTTAATTGCAGGAAATTCGGGAACCTCCTCGATTTCTCCAAGTTTGGGGAAAAGAATTAGGTCGAACCTCGTTGTGTTTTTTACAGTAAGGTTCTCCACTGCCATATATTCTCCAGACCATGCAATTATTGTGTAATTTCCCGGCGAAACGTTGAAACTGTAGCTGCCATCCTCAGAAACAATACGCTGGACAGTTCCATCTTTTATCTCAACTATAACGTCCTTCATCACATCGAGCGTATCCCATCGGTAGATTTTTCCGTAAATTTCAGCTCCGTCTGCAACTGCTATTGCCAGGATCAAGACCAGTACAACAACGGACAACCTCATAGCAAATCTCTAACCTTTGCTACCGGGGGCGTCTCTCTTTTATGTTTCGTTCTCTCCACCAACTCCAGAACCTTTACGAACTTTTCGTCCTCTCTTTTCTCACCCTTTTCAATGGCCTTCAGTATCTCATCAAGCTCCTGGTAGGTAATCCCGAGTTCCCCCTCATCAGTTTGTCCCCTCCACAAACCGGCAGATGGTTTTTTCTTTACTATTCTTTCCGGCACTCCAATGTATGATGCCAGCCGGAATACCTCTGTTTTATAAAGGTCACCGATCGGAAGAAAATCAACACCTCCATCCCCGTATTTGGTGAAATACCCGATCATAAGCTCACTCTTGTTTCCGGTTCCTGCAACAACTCTGTTCATGCTGTTGGCATGGTAATAGTTGAGAATCATCCTTATCCTTGGCTTCAGGTTCGCCAATGCCAGCCCCTTACGTTCACCGTCAGCAGATTCCAAAAAAGCATTCAGAATCTCATTTATTTCAATAATTTTGTATTTTATTCCCAGTTTCTCGGCAATTTCAATAGCATCTCTAACGTCTTCCTCGGGTGTAACGCCCCTTTCGGGCATTATCAGTCCAAAGACCCTTTCATTTCCCAGAGCCTTGACACATAAATATGCCACGGTGCTGCTGTCAACACCCCCACTTAACCCAATAACCACACCTTCGGATTGTGATGAGTTGACAAAATTTATTATGAAGGACTCAATTCGCTCAGTAACTCTGTCCCAGTTCATGCAGTCTTTTTTTTGTCTAGGAATAAAAAACTTCCTTACTCCCAGAATGCCGTCAAAAAGTTTTTGTCTGTTAAAGCCTCAATAAGAGCATGGTGGTTGAAAGGCGGATGACAAAAAAGTTTTTGGAGGACGCATTTGCCGGTGAAAGCCAGGCGCATGTGAAGTACGCAATATTTGCTGAACAGGCTGAGAAAGAGGGATACGGCAATGTTGCAAAGCTCTTCAGGGCAATTGCATTTGCAGAGCTTGTTCATGCCAGAAACCATCTTAAAGCTCTCGGGAATGTAGAGAGTACAGCAGAAAACCTCGAAACTGCAATTAGGGGAGAGTCATACGAGGTTGATGAAATGTATCCCGTTTTCAACAAGGTTGCAGAGTTTCAGGGCGAAAAAGAGGCTCAGAAATCTACGTACTACGCTCTTTCGGCAGAAAAAATTCACGTGGACCTCTACAAGAAGGCAAAGGAAGCTGTTGAAAGCGGAAAGGATGTAGAAATTGAGAAAGTCTACATATGTCCTGTTTGTGGTTTTACGGTCGTTGATGAGGCTCCAGAATTCTGTCCGATCTGTGGGACAAAAAGAGACATCTTCAAACAGTTTTGAGGATAAAATAAATAAAGCCAGAACAGAGCAGAAATCATGGACTTCCTGAGAGTGGAGTTTGACATTCAGCATCATCTGGTACTCTCAAAGAAGAACCGCAGAGACCATGCTCTCATTAGGATGATAGTTTCAACTCTCTCAACACCGGGAGAACTTGCAAATCTCAGTAAGAGAGATTTCAGATTCAAAAAGACAAAATCATTCGATTACTATACAGTCAGGTTGTCCGAAGGTGGAAGAAGCAGGATTTCTCCTGTGGACAGGAAAACCTATGAGATAATTCAGAGTTTACCGGCAAAGCCGTTTGATCTAACCTGGAAGGAAATGGATGAGATAGTTGCCAAATATTCACCGCTGGACGTAAGGTACACCTGCGTGAAGTTGAGAGAGGCCGTCAAATCGATACTTTCTGACTCCGCATTTTTTGGAGAAATTGAGGATATAAAGGATATCGACAGGAAATACGCTTTTATGATTGACTTCAACCCTCTGTACACCGGTTTCTGGGATCTCGAGGAAGAAGATGGTATTGAAGATTTTGTTTTGAGTTATGCCGAAATCAACAAAATTAAGGACAGCAAAAAAATTGCCTCAGAAACGGGAATTGATGAGGTTATTGTGAGGGAGATACTCGAAAGCGGAAAAAGGAGTATTCTAGCATTTAAAAATTGAGAAAAATTTATCTCTTCGAAGACGAAAAGATTTATCGTGGCGGAAATGAAAGTGGCTGTTGGACTTGTAATGGGCAAATCGTCAATATCCGAGTTCAGCTTCGCTGTAAATCCCTCATGTATCCCAAAATTTGGGGAGTATGTGATGGCAGAAAACAGAGATGGGGAGGGAGTGATAGGAATTGTGAGGGAGATATCTAATTTCAACAGAATGATAATCGACGAAGGATTCAGCTTTGAGTATCTCGTTAAGAACATAGATTTCTCAAGGAAGCTTCTGGAAAAGAATGATGTGGTTGTTGCCAGTGCAACGGTAATTGGCGTCATACGGGGTGGGGAGGTGTACCCAAACAGGGTGCCTATTAAACCAAACTCTGAGGTCAGATTAGCAGATGATGAACTTCTTTCCACACTTTTCAGGTGTAAAAGTGGTGTGGAAATTGGCCAGATGATTGCCAGGCCGGATATATCCGTTTCTCTCGATATAAAACAGCTTGTGCTGAGACATTTTGCAATTCTATCTGTCACGGGAGGCGGAAAATCAAACACAGTGGCTGTACTGGTAAATGACGTGGTAAGGAAGCTCAATGGCACAGTTGTGCTGATAGATCCTCATGGTGAGTACGTCAGTTACACTTTCGAAGATGGCAGTGAAAATGGAAAAAACGTTGTTCCTGCTGGAATAAGGCCGGAAAGACTTGAACCATGGGAATTCGCAAGTCTTGTCGGGATAGACAGGGAGAAGGCTGCGGTTCAGAGAATGCACATGGAGAGGATATTCACGACTGTGAAAAAAGAGGGAAAATCGGGAAAGGAGTTTATGGAGAGGGTTCTGGATATTGCCGAGGAGTGGATAAACCTTGCTTCGGCTAAGGGCGAAGCGGAATACTACGATTTTGGGGGTGTGAAGAGGGCGGTGATGCTTGACCGGCAGGATTTAAATGCTCTTGCAAGAATAAAGGAGTATGTTGCCTCTTTTATGCGAAGGTATGAGGATTTGTTGAGTCAGAATGATATGCTGGCGAGTATAAAATCGGGATACCTCAATGTTGTAAACCTCAGCGGGTTTGACGAAGGGCAGATGAGGGTTGTTGTCGCATATCTTTTGAGGAATCTGCTTCTCGGGAGAATAAATTTTGTCAGAGGTAAGCAGGGATGGGCGAGAATTTGTCCTGCGGTTAGGAAGCCGTTACTCGTTGTGTTCGAAGAGGGGCACATATTCGCACCTAAAGGGGCTGGCAACGACGTTGTGACCTGGATGGGTAGAATCGCCAGAGAAGGGAGGAAATTTGGTATAGGGCTTGGGATAGTCAGTCAGAGGCCAAAGAGGCTGAATGATGATGTTCTGAGCCAGTGCAACACGAAAATAATTCTCAGGATTACAGAACCAAACGATCAGAGGTACGTGCAGCACGCTAGTGAGCATATAAGTGAGGATCTGCTGAGTGATATTGCATCGCTCGGTGTTGGGGAGGCCGTTATTGTGGGTCCCGCAGTAAAGCTCCCGGTGGCGGTAAAAATAAGGAAATTTGCAGGAAATTACGGTGGAAGAGATATTGATGTTATTGGAGAATGGCTGAGTGAAGAAGAGGAACAGAAAAGGCAGATAACCTTAGAGGATCTGGCAGTATGAAGTTCGCCCACATCGCAGATATCCATCTGGGATACGAGCAGTACAATCAGATATGGCGGGCAGAGGACTTCTCAGCTTCTTTTAGAAAAATTGCGGAAAGGTCAATTGAAGAGGACGTTGATTTCGTTATAATAGCCGGAGACCTCTTTCACAGAAGCGTTCCAAGCCCCAAAACTATCAAAGAGGCAATAGAGATTCTTCAGATGTTTAAGAGGGAGAACATTCCTGTGTTTGCGATAGAGGGCAACCACGACAAAACGTCAAGGGACATCTCTGCCTACCACCTCCTTGAGTCCATTGGGATGTTGAACGTCCTCGGTTTAAGAAAAAAAAGAGTTGAGGGAGAATATCTTCGATGCAAGAAAGTGCAGAATGTTTATCTGGTTAAAGGACAGATGGAGGATGTAGAGATCCTTGGTGACAGACACAGAAGCAGATGGCAGCTTGAGAAAATCATTCCGCTGCTGAAACCGGAAAGTGAAAACAGCGTGCTGGTTCTTCATCAGGCAGTGAAGGAGGTTGTGGATATAGACCTCGACATGGCCTACGATCTGACCATAACAGATCTGCCCGAGGCGGGATACTATGCCTTTGGCCACATTCACCTGCCGAGAATGTATGAATTCAGAGGAAGGTACATAGTCTATCCGGGATCAGTAGAGAGATATGATCTGAGAGAAGCCTCTGTGGCGATATCCTACAAAACGGAGCTGACGGTTAGGGAAGGTGTAAGGAAGGGTTTTGTAATTGTGGATGATTTCAAGCCCGAATTCATCGAGATAGATACAAGGGAGATGTACGATGTTGAGATTGAGGCTGAAAATGCCGATGAGCTTGAAAAACGCTTCTTGGAGGTTATGGAAAAAATTGGCGAAGATGGAATTTTAATAGTGAAAATGCGATGTCCCGAAATTGCGGATATTAAAAAGATGAATGAGGTTGCTTTAAAGAGAGCCAGCTATGCCGAGATCAGGTTTGAGAGACGTGTAGAGGATTTTGAAGTTTTGTCCGTTAAAAGCGAAAATGAGTTCTTTACCGATTTCGAACTGAAACTGCTGGATTTGCTGAAGGGTGAAATTGATGAAAGGGAGGTCTATGATTTTCTGATGGAGCACTATCTCAGGCAGAGTCAGGAGGAAGTGAGGCATGAAACAGAAGAAAAAACGGTTGAGGATGCCAAGGGGATAGATAAAAAACCAAAAACACTCCTTGACTTCTTTGGTGGTGATTGAATGAGTCTCGTAATCAGAGAGATTCAAATAAGGAACTTCAGGTCACACTCAAACTCCAAGGTAGAGTTCGATACCGGAATAAACCTCATTGCAGGGAGAAATGGGGCAGGAAAAAGCTCAATACTGGAGGCAATTCTTGTAGCTTTTTACGGTCCGAGACCGGCTGGTTTGAGGAAGAACGAACTTGTGAGAATCAATTCTCCGGGATACTCTCTGAGTCTGACGTTTGAAATTAATGGGAAAGAGGTTACCATCACGAGGAGCAGTAACGGAGAGGCGAGACTGACGGGGATGGAGATTATTGAGGGAGACAGTAACATCACCGAGTGGGTGGAGAAGCACATCTGTCCGAGCCACATATTTACGGGGGCGATATATGTTAGACAGGGAGAAATTGACAGCATTGTAAGGGACGACGAAGGAAGGGAGAGAATTATCAGGAAAATCACGAGAATTGATGATTACGAAAACGCCTGGAAAAACCTCGGGACAGTTTTGAGAATACTGGAAAAAGAGAAAGAAGATTACAGGACATTTTTGGAGCAGGAAGATGAGATAAAAAAGCAAAAAGATGATAAAAAGGCCGAGATCAGATCAACAGAGCGGGAGATTTCGGAAATAATCTCTACGATTGAAAAACTTGAGATTGAAGTTGAAGATTTGAAAAGGAAAAACGACGAATTTGAGAGGCTAAAAAAGGAGATGGAAAAGCTCAACACAAAGTTTAACGAAGTTTCCGGAGATATTAAAGCTTGTGAGTCAAAACTGAGAATGCTGGTGGAGCAGAAAAAGGAGATTGATGGCAGAATAAAGGATCTTGAAAAAAATGTGGAGGAGATGGAGAGGATAAGGCCGAATGCTGAACTCTACATTGAGCTTGATAGGATGCTTTCCCGAGTTGTAAAGAGGCTAAAAGAGCTGGACGAGGCTGAGAGTATTGCCAGAGAGAAAATAGTCAGGATAAGGACGGAGCTTGACAGATCAGGCAGGGATGCGGAGAAGCTCGAAGAAGTAAGAGACAGGCTGAGGAGAGTCGAATTCGCAGTGAGGGAAGTTGAAGAGAAGTCGAAAATCTGGAACTCACTCAAGACGAAGCTTGAGAGACTTGAAAATTTAAAGACAAAGCTTGAGGAAAGAAATTACACTGTAGAGATCGTAGATGAGCTGTACGAAACACTTCTCAAGGTTAGGGGCGAGGAGAGAAAGATTCAGGATGCATTCGAAAAATTGATCTCGCGGAGATCCAGTCTTACGGCCAAAGCAAAGCAGTTACAGAAAGCTATTGAGGAGTTAAAACAGGCTTCCGGCTCCTGTCCGACGTGTGGGAGAGAGCTTGATGAGGCTCATAGAAAAGAGATAATTGAAAGCTACCGAAACGAGCTAAAATATCTGAAAACTAAGCTTGATGAACTGAATGAACTCGAAAGAGTGCTTAAGGAAAAGAAGAACAAGATTGAAAGGGCATTGGGCAGACAGGAACAGATTTTGAAGTACAAACAGATTGCCGATGAGTTCAGACAGTTGAGTGAAGAGATCGCTAAAGTTGATGTTGAGAGCTTCAGGAAGGCGAATGAAGAATATGAGAAATTAAAGGAAGAAATCGGAAAGCTGAGAGGGCAGGAAAAAGTCCTTCTAACTTCAGCAAACCGTATTGATACACTTAGACGGAGCCTGATGGATGCGGAAAAAGAGCTTGATAGATTGCACTCTGAAAGGAAGGAAGTAATGAGTTCTGTGGTTGAGAAGGGTTTTGATAGTATTGAAGAGCTTGAAGAAAAAATTAAGGAGCTGAAATATCACTACGATAGATGGCTTGAGTTGAGAAACTCGAAAACCAGATTGAATCAGGAGAGGGAGAAGGTTGAAAAAATAGAAAGTGAGATTGAGGAGACACAAAGGTTGATTTATGAAAGGAGAGAAGAGCTCAGCAGAATTAACAGGAGGATGGAAGAAATTAAGGCCGTCTACAATGAAGAGGATCATAAAAGAGTTTCAGAATTGTTTTTGAAGAAGAGCAAGGAGATTTCAGGATTGAAGAGCAGAAAAGATGTTCTCGAAAGCAATCTGCTGAATCTTAAAAGGGATTTGGAGTACCTTGAAAAGCAACTCGACCTTCTGAAGGACTACAGAAGAAGACTGGAGGTGATTGAGAGAAAGGCGATCCCGGAACTGTCAAAAATAAGGGAGAAGTTCAGAAAATACAGAAATATCATTGCTGAAGCGGCGATGAAGGAGGTTGAGAGATATGCTTCTGAAATCTTCGAGGAGCTAACCGAAGGGAAGTACTCTGGCGTCAGACTGAGAAAAGTGACGGAGAGAGGTAGAGAGAGGCTGAGAGTTTTTGTGGTCTATCAGGGTGAAGAGAAGGACGTGGGCTTTCTAAGTGGAGGGGAGATGATAGCTCTCGGTCTAGCCTTCAGACTCGCTCTGTCAATGTTTATGATAAGGGGGAGGATTCCACTGCTTATTCTGGATGAGCCGACGCCGTATCTCGATGAGGAAAGGAGAAGGAAGCTTGTGGACATTACCACAAACTATCTCAGAAAAATTCCGCAGGTGATAATCGTATCTCACGACGATGAGCTTAAAGATGCCGCAGACAGGGTTATTCTCGTTGACCATCACGGTGGAGTCTCGAGGGTCAGGTATGTGGAGGCTCAGTGACGAGCTGCTGAGGGAATTTGAAAGGACGCTTGAAGAAAGCTACTCAAATGTCGTGAACATAGCCCGATCGATTAAACACAGGTGGCGAGACCTCCCGGAACCCGAAATCTGCTCTGTGTGCGGGGTTGATGGAAGCAGAGGTGTTGAAAGACTCAGTGGCCTCGTTTTTTATATTGTGTCGGCAGCATCGGTGGGGGAAGATATAAGGGAAATGCACGAGGTTACAACGCTGAAACCACACATGCACATCGAGGAGAGGATCAGGCTGCATATGCATACCAGTGAGTACAGACTTGGCAGTTTGGCCGAAGAGGAGATAGTGTTAATGGACGGAACACTGAGGGGAGCCATAATACGCCCTCCAACGTATCTTGACAGAAATGTTTACTCAACCCTTTCGAACCTCTATGATCTGGAGGGGATTATCGACGATTACATCACGGTTCTGGACAGGTGGCACTCTGAGATTACGGAGGATGTTGTGAATGGGATTGCCAGAAAGAATTATCTGCTGACGAGGACGGAGTATTTTGACCGCATTGAAAAAGGGTGCAGGAAGGGTGGTGAGGGCGATAAAGACAACCTGATGATTCTGATGGAGTACGTTGAGTACCTTCATGCCCTCAACAAACTTCTGGACAGAAACGTTATTTTTGTTGCAAAAAGTTTTTACACCAATGAGTTCACGGCAAACTCTTCTATAACGGATTCTGCAGTGCTGGACTACATTGCGAGAGAGCAGTTCGGAGAGGAAAAGGCGGGATTCATCCAGTTCAAGCCAGAATTGAAAAAGTCACTGCCCTGGTATGCGAAGAAGTTTAAGAAACTGATTAAAGCAGAGATTTTTGGGGCGTTCGTAAGGTTTGCAGACGGCGGTAACATCTACATGCTCGAATCTACAAAACCAATTGAAGACGGGACAATCGCCAGACTCTGCAGTCTTGAGGCCGATGGCTATCTAATCCCCCTCATCCATGCCCACAAACATGCAGAGATAAAGCGAAGGGAGCTGAAAACTATAATGAATGCAATGCTTGCAGCAACCGACTCCAAGTACTCCTTTTTATTGAAAAAAGGAAGGGAGCCTCTGGAGTGATCTACCACACCGGCGTTCTCTTCTCGAAGAACGCCGATATCCCCTCTCTCGCATCCTCTGTCGAGCTGTAAAGTGAGATCGCCTCCGTTGCGTATGCCAGAGCCTGAAAGTCCTCCATAAAGAGCTGCTTGTAAAAAAACCTTTTTCCGGATTCAAGTACGTTCAGACTGTACCCTGCCACTTTTTCTGCCAGATTCATTGTTTCCTCTTCAAGCCTGTCGTCCTCAACAACTTTGTTGACCAGCCCAAACCGCATGGCTTCATCTGCTGTTATGAACTCCCCGGTGAATCCCATCTCGAATGCCTTCTTTCTTCCAACAGCCCTGCTAACGAAGGTTACTGGAGTGAAGCAGAAAAGACCGATTTTAACACCCGGTGTGGCAAAGAGTGCCGATTTTGCAGCAACAGCCATATCACATGCTGCAACAAGCTGACAGCCTGCTGCAGTTGCAACACCATGTACCTGGGCTATATACGGCTGAGGAGCGTCTCTAATAGCCTGCATCACCCTGTAGCACTGGTTAAAAAGACGCTCCACCTCGATCGGATGCTGGTTCAGAATCTCTTTAAGGTCGTGACCGGAAGAGAACGCCTTTCCGGCTCCTCTGATTACGACAACCCTCACCCTTCTTTCAGCGGAAACTCTACCAATCAGCTCTTCAAGCTCTGCAAGAAGGTCCATTGACAGTGCGTTTCTCGTTTCAGGGCGGTTCAGGGTTATTACACCCACCTTTCCGAATTCCTCGTAGACCAGATTTTTCATGATTGAAATTTAAACTTTGAGATAAATTGTTTTCGCATCTGGAATGCTGATCAGTCTTTCCCCAAGCCCCTAAAGAAACCTGGAGTATCTGGCACAGATTGTCCCGTATGTGACAGCTATACTCTTTTTCGCATCAATTTTCGAACCTTTCAGCAGTGCATTTCAGGCAGATGGCAACCATGTTACAGCACTACCGTTCCGTACTTCACGGCAACATCACCAGCACATACAACCATGACTATTCGAGATTTGTGTGTTGGATTAAATATGGAAACAGCAGATGTGTTAGGTATGGCAAAAGGCTCGACTTCATCGGCAAAATATGTGATGGGAGCATATCGAAGTCAAAATCCTGATCCTGAGAAAAATCGAAGCCGTGAGGATGCATTGCCAGATTCAGTTTTGCAAATCTAAGTGATGATCTCAGACATGCTTCACGACTGCATCGACTTTGCGGAGAATAGGTGACCTGAACGATGAGCTCCGTTAAGCTCAAGCTTACATGGTAGCAGAACAAAACTGATTGTGTTCTGGGTGAACGCGGAGGTTCGTAGCCAGAATTGAGGTCATCTGAAATAGTCTCTCTCTATCTCCTCGATACTTTCGATTTCACCCTCCTTAACAACTTCTCCGTTGGCAATGATATAGGCCCTGTCTGCAACATCGAAAGCCATCTGTGTGTTCTGTTCGACAAGCAATATTGAGAGATTCAGCTCCTTTCGTGCCTTTTCAATTGCTTCGGCGATTGTTTCGACAATTATCGGTGCCAGACCCATTGAGGGCTCGTCAAGTAGGAGTAGCTTTGGCTCAAGCATCAGGGCTCTGGCTATGGCTACCATTTGCTGCTCCCCGCCGCTGAGATTTTTTGCAAGTTGCCCCTTCTTCTGCCTTAAATTCGGAAAGAGATCGTAAACAAATTCAAGTTTATCCGAATTGGCAGCAATCAGCAGGTTGTCTTCTACAGTCATGTCTGAAAACAGCCTTCTTCCTTCAGGGCTAATGGCGATTCCGAGCTTAATTCTTTCATGAGGCTTTAGACGGGAAATGTCCTTACCATCAAACCAGATTTTGCCCCTCGTTTCCACCAGACCGCAGATGGATTTCAGAAGTGTCGTTTTCCCTGCGCCATTTGGACCGAGAACGGCCACGGCCTCACCTTCTTCGACCACAATGTTCACATTACGCAGGATCTCCGCTTTTCCATAATAAGAGTGAAGGTTCTCGACTTTAAGCAGTGACATATCTTTTACCTAAGTATGCTTCTATAACTGCCTTTTCTTTAACGACTTCATCGGGATGACCTTCAAAGATTATTTTTCCCGAATTCAAAACGACCACTTTTTCGGTAACGTTGAACAGGTCACTGAGCCTGTGCTCTATAATCGCTATTGAGTGGCCGTTTCCACCAATATTTCGGATAATCTCTGCAAGATCTCGTGCCTCTTTCGGACTCAAACCGGAAAATGGCTCGTCAAGGAGGAGAAGTTTGGGATTTGATGCCAGCGCAAGAGCAATGCTCAGTTTCCTCAGCTCCCCGTAAGATAAATTCACGGCCTTCTTATTTCTTTTCTCCCATAAACCGAACTCTCGGAGATAGTCCAGATCTGATGTGATTGTCAGCATGTTCTGCTCAACCGTCATGTTGCTGAAGACCTTCACAAGCTGAAACGTCCTGACTATCCCCATCCTGGCCAGTTGGCTCGGTTTCGCTCCTGTAATGTTCTTGTTCCTGAAGATAATCTTCCCGTCATCAGGCTTGATAAATCCCGATATGATGTTGAAAAGTGTTGTCTTTCCTGCTCCGTTGGGCCCTATTATGCCCAGGCTTTCACTTTTGTCCACCTTGAGATTTACACCCTCTAGCACCCTCAGTTCGCCGAACCTCTTGTGCACATTTCTGACTTTTAGCATGATATCTGAACTAAAGGAAGGTTTAAATACTTTGCTGTGGCGATACAAAACATGAGACATGCTAAAGCTGTGCTAGCAGCCGTAATATTGCTTGTTGCTGTCATATCTCTATGCACTCAACCGAACAGCCAGAGTGCAGGACGGGACAAGGTTGTTATAGGAGTGATCGGTCCAATGTCACGTCCAGAGGGTGTGGCCGAGAAAAACGCAGTAAAGCTTGCAGCAAAGGAAATCAACTCTCAGGGTGGCATTCTCGGATACAAGATTGAGGTTGTAGTGGGTGATACAAAACTGGATTCCAATACCGCTGCAACCGAATTTAGGAGGCTTGCAACCGTGGATAAGGCAGATGTAATTATCGGAGGCTTTTCGAGCGGGGTCATGACGACGATGATGGAGACTATGGCGGAGACAAAAACGCTCTTCTTGACAGATGCCTCCTCGCCTGAGCATGCCAAAAAGGTGAAGGAGAACTACGAAAAGTACAAGTACTGGTTCAGAGTGTCTCAAAACAACGGATCAACATTTGCTCTCGATTTAGCGGACATGGTAAAGTTTCTAAAAGAGAACGGTTACGATGTGAAGAAAGTCTACATAATAAGGGATGAGCACGTATGGACCGATCCTGTCATGGCCGCATTAAAACCTCTGCTTGCACAAATGGGAGTTCAGATAGTGAAGGATGTTAAGATCCCGAGGGGATACTCCGAATACGAGCAGCTAATTCTTGAGGCAGAGAGTCTCAATGCTGACCTCATAATGCCCATACTGGCGATTTCAGGCACAGGGGATATACTGGCGAAACAGTGGGCAACATTAAAGCCAAATATACTCCTTGCTGGACATGATCTTGCGCCGATAGATGCTGGCTTTTACGAGAAGACCAATGGGTTGGCCAATTACGAGATATTCCTTGCTGACGGAGGTGCGCTGGTTACAGCTCCACCTACCGAGATGTGCAGGCACTTCATAGAGGAGTACAAGAAGGAGTACGGACACTACCCTGAGTCCCATCAGGCTTACGGAGCATACGATGCAGTTTATCTGTACAAGATGGTGGTCGAAATGGCTGCAAAGGACGGAGTGAAGGATCCGTTCAATCCGGATGTGCTTGTGAAATATCTGGAGAAATTCAATGCATCAAACCCGGCTAGGCTGACAAGACCGATTGCATTCTACAGCAACCACGACCTCATGTGGGGTGATAATTACGTCAGAAACTGGATTTCGCAGTGGCAGGATGGCAAACAGTACATTATTTATCCGGAGAATGTGGCAAATGGTAAGCTGAAGCTTCCACCCTGGATAAAAAGATAAACAGAGCATGATGGACGTTCTGCTGAAAATAATCGTCTTTGGAGCCGTCGTGGGAGGAATCTGGGCCCTGGTGGCCTCAGGCTTCTCTTTAATTTTTGGGGTCTCGAGGATACTGAACTTTGCTCATGGTGCTGCATTTGTTTTTTCGGCCTACATTGCCTATATGCTGGTTGGCGGCGGATTCAACATCTATCTGGCCATTCTCGCAGGGATTATCGGTTCGGGATTTTTCGGATTGCTTGTTTACGCTTTAACCCGTCCCGTCAGACAGAACGAGGTAATGGTTATAATTGTAACTCTCGCTCTGGCCCTTCTGGTTCAGCAAATTCTCCTTGTCACCTTTGGAGATAGGGGCATATCACTGACACCGCTTATTGGGGGTCTCGTCGAGTTGAACGGGCTGAAAATTACTAACATAAGAATAGCGTCCTTCTTATTTGCTGTCGCATGTCTTTCGGTACTCGAGCTTTTTGTTACACGAACCTCGCTGGGGAAGAAAATAATGGCGACGTCTCAGGACAGCGAAGCGGCAATGCTTATGGGGATCAATGTGGAAAAGATATTCATCCTCGTAATGGTCCTTTCTTCCGTCCTTGCTGGTTTTGCTGGGATACTTTACGCTCAGATCTTTGCGATCTCGCCGGAAATATCACTAAGAGCTTTGATTTATGCCTTTGCTATCGTAATTCTTGGCGGTCTCGGAAGTCTGAGGGGGAGTATATACGCATCGTTCATCGTTGGCTACATACTCGTTGTCACAATCACCTTCCTCGGTGCAAGGTGGTCGGAGTTTGTAATGCTGCTCGCAATAGTGGCCATTCTCGTGGTCAGGCCAACAGGACTTTTCGGGGTGGAAGAATGAGGCGGATTGCGGGATTATTGCTCGTCGTGGCAGCATTTGCCATACCCTATGTGGTTCCAGATGCTTACCTGTATTTGATTGGACTGACGTATCTCTTCGCAATAATTGTCATAAGCTGGGATCTGATGGTTGGATACACCGGGCAGGTGAATCTCGGCCACACAACATTCGTTGGATTGGGTGCCTACGTTGCGGCACTGCTGCAAAGTCCTTTAAGACTTGATATAGCGATCCATCCTGCGCTGGCGATCTTTTTAGGCGGGATTGTGGCTGCATCGGTCGGACTGGCTGTGGGGATCATCACTCTCAGACTGAGGGGGTACTACTTTTCACTGGTTACTGCAATACTCCCGCTCGTTTTCATGCAGACCGTTTTCATCTGGAGGGATGTTCTCGGGGGAGAAGAGGGGTTCTCCATAGCAGGATATGCTATGTTCGATACCACCATTGCCAAGTACTACTTTTCGCTTGTTCTGCTGCTTCTGTCATTTGCAATTATGCTGAAAATTGTGAAGAGCAGAATTGGGCTGAGGTTTATGGCGCTGCGAGATAGCGAGGAGCTGGCAGAATCGCTGGGAATTGATACAACAAAGTACAAGATCCTTGCGTTTGTCATCAGCTCTTTCTTTGCGGGAGTTGCAGGGGCAGCAATCGTGAATTACAGGTATACTGTGGGGCCAGAACTTTATGGCGTTCCCCTGATGCTGCTCATAATACTGTCAGCGGTTCTTGGTGGTCTTGGAACTCTCTACGGGCCTATGTTTGGTGGCATAGCCATATACCTGGCCAAGAACTGGTGGCTGGGCGACCTGATAAGGGCGCTATCCCTTCCCATAAACGATGATATCGTGCTTTACGCCATACTGATTGCAGTCGGCATTCTGATGCCGGAGGGGATTTACCATGAGATAGAGAAAAGGATAAAACATTAAATTCATTAAGCCTCCCGGCCAATTTATTTTATGAGAGAGTGCTTGGACCTGATTTTCAGAAGAGTTTCAATCAGAAAATTTGGGGGCGGGGATGTGGATGATGAGACTCTCGGGTTGATTCTTGAGGCCGCAAATGCGGCGCCTTCAGCCGGAAATTTGCAGGCGAGGGACTTTGTTGTTGTGAGAAATGAGGAAACGAAGAAAAGGCTGGCGAAAGCAGCGTTGAATCAGATGTTCATATCAGAGGCCCCCGTTGTGATTGTTGTTTGTGCCAATTATCCGAGAAGCATGAGGGTTTATGGTGAGAGGGGAAGGCTGTATGCAGAACAGGATGCAACGGCCTCGATTGAGAATATTCTTCTGGCTGTTACTGCTCTCAATTTGGGGGCGGTATGGGTTGGTGCTTTTGACGAGGAAGAGGTTGCCGAGATTCTTAATCTTCCCGAGTCTGTAAGGCCGATGGCAATAATTCCAATTGGTCATCCTGCTGAGAGTCCGGGAAGAAGAAACAGATATCCTGTGAGCATGCTTACTCACCACGAAACCTGGTGATTGGCAAAGCGCTGCTGACGTCCATTCCAGCGGCTGTTGCCTTTGGGGCCCAGTGCAGTTTCAGATGTAACCGATAATTGTGCAGTCTTCATGGAATATCCGGTTGAATGAATCGTATCCCTTATCATCCTGTTCTCGACCTGACAACCTTTAGAGTTTTAATAAGTTCGACTATCTATGTTTTCCAGCCCGGCAACTTTCTGTGTCTCTTCAGACTCGTTAGAGCTGTAAACGTCGAGGGTTTTTACCTGTCCAAATACCCCAACGACCTTGTAGAATGTCGTAACGTTCTTAAGCTCCTTCAGATCATCATCACTGAGCGCCGCCTCAACCTCGACAAAGAAAACGTAGTCCCCCAGCCCTGTTCCTGCGGGTCTCGATTCGAGCTTTCTCAGATTGAAACCCTTCCTCTGGAAAACCTCAAGCACGTCCTTCAGAGCACCTGGCCTGTCCTCAACACCAAAAAAGAGTGATGTCACTCTCCCGACAGTCTTTCCGGTTCTTCTTCTTATAATGTAGAATCTGGTTATATTTCTACCCTTTAAGTCCTGAATTCCCTTTCTAAGCACGTGAAGACGGTAGAATCTGGCCGCATTTTCTGACATTATCGCTGCCGAGTAATCATCAAGCATCCGTGCGGCATCGCTAGTAGAGGTTGTGTATCTGATTGAGACATTCGGGAGATAGTTGTTAATGAAACCCATGCACTGCGCAACTGCCTGGGGGTGGGAATAAATGGTTTTGATTTCCTTTAACCCTATTTTTCTTTTGGCTGCAAGACAGTGCCTGACCTCGAGCTCAGCTTCTCCAAAAACTTCGACGTCATGGCTCATGAGGGCATCAAGAACTGGCAGAACGGTGCCGTTAACCGAATTTTCAATCGGAACTATTCCGTAGTCTACCTCCCCACTCTCAACGAGTTTTATTATTTCGTCAGTTGTTGAGCAGTAGCGAAGAGGCACTCTTGAACCTATGAGTTTCAGAGCCATCTCATCACTGAAGCTCCCCTGTGGTCCGAGAACAGCTACGGTCTTGCTGATACCCGCAACCCTGTATTCTTCCTCCTTTGCCAGATCCATGATTCTCTCAAAAATGTCCTTGACCTTGATGGGATTCAGCATCGTTCTTGAAATCATCTCTTTTATCTTTTCCTCCTCCACGTCCTTGATCTCAATCGGCTCGTCTCTCTCAATTTTTACTCTGGCTATCCCCCTTGCAACCTCCACCCTTTTCTCGATCAGCCTGAGAATGAGTGAGTCCAGGGACTTTATCAATCCCCTGAGCTCATCAAGAGTTTCAGCCTTTTTTGTTGCTTTGAAAGCCTCCAGGATTATTGTGCTCGACTCGTAATCCGTATAAAATTCTTTCAAGTCCTCAAATACCTTTCTGAAACTTTCCCTGTCTTTCATCTTTTCGTGAAGCTCATAAGACCTCTTAAGGAATTTTTCCCTGATTTCTTCAGCGTTCTTCTGGATCTGGTAGTACATCTCCCAGTTCTGGTTTATTATCCTGCTCGCTAGCTTGTAAAGAACCGTAAATATTGGAGAGGCGAACTTCAGCTCATCTTTTCCGTATCTCAGATAATCTGCCATCGAAACGAGGAGAAAATGGGCAATTCCCTGAATCTCTGCCATTTTCCTGTCATGTTCCTCTATGCCGAGTCTGCTGATAACTGCCCCATGCTTTTTGAACTCTTCGAGTATCGTTTTCTCCTCCTTTCTCCCCGATTCATGGACAACTATTATGTTTGATAGGGCTATCTCGCTGTCACCACCGAACATCGGGTGAATGCTGAGGAAGTCAAATCCCGATCTTTTGAAAATCGGTATGGAAAGTTTTTTGACCGAGGAGATATCGACGAGAAGGGTATGGGCACTTGCCTCCTTCTTTATGTGCTCAATCGATTCCTCAAGGGCGTACATGGGTGTGCAGACAAATATCACATCAAAACCTGAGAGGCTGTTCGTGTCTCTCCTCATTTCATCTATGTCATAACCTCTCACAAAGTAGCCTCTGCTGTAAAACAGGTCTTTGAAAAGTTTTCCCATATTCCCAACGCCGTAAATGAGTATCTTCAAGCAATCACCTCAGAATCCTCAAAATTCTTTGAGCGTCGTCAAGGTGTATCTGACCCGGAGCCTTCCGCTCACCCACGTAGCAGTAAATGAATGGTGACCCAAGATATGCGGCCATTATCCTGGTAAAGGAAAATTTCTCACCCATCAGAAAAGAAATAACGTTATCGTGATTTACCAGGAGTTTAACGATTTTTTCAACATCTTTTCTGCTCTTTCCCATTGTTACAATTTTGGCAAAATCTCCCCTTCTATTTTTCACAATTCTCTCGAGTTCGGAGTATTCTGGAGTTTCCTTAAAGTTATGGTAAGACTCAATGATCTTACAATCGAAATCAAAAGCCCAATCAGGCAGGTCAAACTCAAGATCAACGTAATCGGCGTTCAGCTCGTCACTCAGACTTTTTAGAGTCTCAACCCTTTCTTTATCACTGCCCTCGAATTTACCCCCATCAGCAACTTTTCTGAAGGTCAGAATCATCTCTTTATCCAGCGACATTCTCCTGAAATCATCAAAAAGGTCCAGTCTTATCTCTATAACATCGGCATTTTCAGCCATTGCGATCTCCTTATCGTTTCCAACAGTTGCAACGAGCTTCATCTCTCCAGTATGAACTCATCAACCTCTACACCGAAGTGTCTCGCACCTCTCCCCAGCCATACCAGAACTTCATCACCCGGTCTTATCTCGGAAACTGAGATATGCTTGCCGCTTGGGTTCACAAGTTTGATGGTTTCGGCATTTTGCAGTATAATGCTGCCCTCTTCCCCTTCTGCCTCAGCTCTGATGAGAATGAGCGGTCTCCTTTCTATTTTTACCCTTCCGACGAAGCTCTTTCTCGCATTTCCATCATACCTGACGATCTCGACTTCGTCTCCCGCCTTTAGCTCTGCCAAGTACTTTGTCTTATCGCCGGCTTTCAGATAGGCGTTTACACTCCCCGCGTTTACTCTAAATGGTCTCGATGAAACGTACTCACTCTCTTCACTTTCGCTGGCAACCAGAAACATGAATCCAGACCTGTTTCCAACAAGCATACCCTCTCCCGGGAACATGAGGGTTACTGTGTCAATACAAACTCTTTCACCAACCCCGAGCGGTCTGATCTCTGTAATTTTTCCTTTAACAAGCTTAACAGATTCTATCCGATTTTTAACAAGTTCGTAATACTTTCTCAGAGTTTCTCTGTCTCCACTTACTGCAATCCCATCCGCACCCTTCTCTAGGGTCGTCAGTGCAAGCTTTGCGTCCTCTATGCTGTCAACAGCAGCTATGACCTTTCCATGTTTTTTCATCGCCACTATATTTTCCAGGGGTATTACCTTCCAGTCCTCGAATCTCAGCACCACTACATCTCCACTCTCTATTGCTTTTGTCTGATCTTCTGCAGACTTTACACTTATCAATGACCTTTCAATCGGGATTAGCTGCATTCTACCGAGTTTCTCAGCTTTCTTGATGAAATCTTCTCTTAAAACTGCACCATCAAATCCAATTTCTATTGCATCCTTCAGCATTTCCTTTACTTCGTCCCAGCTTTCCGACTCAACCAACAACCAGATTTCCTTCATATTCCACCACATCCTTGGCTCGCATGTTGCTGTGAACTATCATGTGCAACATCCTGGCAATCTTAGAAGGACTGGGGCTGTTAAATAAGTTTCTCCCCACTGCCACACCAGATGCACCTCTCGCCATTGCATCCTCCACCTTCTTGAAAAGATCGTACTCGTTCTCCTTGCTTCCACCCGCTATCACAACAGGTACATCGACAAATCCAACAACGTCCTCAAAGTTTTCGGTGAAGGGCACCTTCAGGATGTCGGCTCCGAGCTCATAACCTATCCTCGCCGCATGTTTCACACTTTCCGTGTTAACTTCAATTTTCCCCCTGGGATACATCATTGCGAGAAGGGGAACCCCATACCAGTCACAGATTTCGGAAATCTCTCCAAGCTTCTGTAACTGGATTGCCTCGGTTGCACTTCCGATGTTAACGTGTACACTTACACCATCAGCCCCGAGGGATATTGCTCTTTCCACACTGGTGACTATCCTCTTATCGTTCGGATCTTCTGCCCAGACGGTGGAGCCGCTCAGATGTATGATCAAACCCGCTTCCATCTCAGCGATTACACCAGATCTCTTTACCACTCCCTTGTGGACTATGATTGCATCTATATATCCCTGAACGTCTTCAAGCACTCTGTCAATTTTTTCAATCCCTTTCTCTGGTTTAGTTACTCCATGGTCCATTGGAAGTATTACGGATCGTCCATTCTTCAATATTCTGCTGATTCTCCTTTTTTTACCTATCATATAAAACACCTCTTATATTTTTAGGGCATAGACATATAAAAAGACCGGAAACCATTGCAAAACACCTCCAGCAGATTAAAAGCTAAACTGATACCAAAAGCCAAAGAAAAATTCCGCCCGGCAGTCATAAATTGCATTGGCCATTAACAAGGTTCGAGTTAAAGAGTATTTAAACTTTGCTGTAGTTGATAGACTCCAGCAAATGTAACGGAAACTTCTTCAAAAAATCTGAGGTGCGGAAATCCATAGGGTTCGGGAAAGAAGCAGTTATCGATAGCAGATCTCAGTTTTCGGGATTTATATGAACTGGAGTTCTGCAGAAAATCAACAGTTTTGCATTTCATCAGTATACCTTCTGCAGCCCTTCATATTCCTGCAACATAGCTCGCAACTTCTGCTATTACGTTTGAAACCTATATTTGGGTTAGAACCAAAGAAGGGAGAGCCACGGGCGGGATTTGAACCCGCGACCTCGTGCTTACCAAGCACGCGCTCTTCCTGCTGAGCTACCGTGGCCTGGGGATAGGTAAAAGTTAAGGGAATTAAAAAGTTTCGCTGTCGTAGAAGTCGGCTTCACTGTACGGGGTTGTCATGACACGCCTTATCCTTTTTGCAGTCTTTCGTCCGACTTTAGGCACCTTTGCCAGTTCATCTTCATCCGCTGTCGCAATTCTTTCGATCGTCTGGAAATGGTCTAGTAGATTTTTCGCTATAACCACCCCAACGTTCGAAATTGCGGACACTATGTGTTCCTGCTCTTCTTTGAGCGTTCTCTTGGTTTTGGCAACATGCTCCACAACAGCCCTTTCTTTAATCTCCTGCTCCCTTCTTGCCATCGCAAGTATAAATTCCGCTGTCTCTCTTGCATCCCTTGTCTGTATGATTGGAACGGAGAAATCAATGGCAATAGATGCGATGGCTCCCCTCACAGCATTCGGATGCAATCCCCTGTAGATGCTATCCCCCTCAATTATCAGGACGGGTCTCGAGTATGCTGATTTCAATTTTCCAATCTGTGAGAACAGTCTGTCCCGATGAGTGATACTGTTAACAAAATCATCAACAGTTTTTCTTTCGACGGCAACTCTATCACTCAAGACGTAATCTCCGGTCTCCAGATTCGTTACCTCTATGCTCGCACCAAACTCTCTCAAATGCTTTACAACATCGGACCTCAGCTCACGAGAATCTACAAGAATTCGGACGCCAATCTTCTGGCCTGTTCTGTGTTCAAAATCTGTAAGGGTTTTTTGTCTCCTTCTTTCTACGATATCCTTTATGTTCAGTAGCATTTCATACATTTTTCTTTCTTTCCTGATACTCGTGTAGTAGTAAGCCTCATCTTTCGTTCCCCTGGTCATCAAAACTACAATTTTTCCTTTTCTACCTCTGCCAGTCCTTCCTTTCCTCTGAATGGCTCTGATTTCTGATGGAACGGCCTCGTAAAATATAACAAGGTCTGTTGAAGGTATGTCCAAACCCTCCTCACCAACCGATGTTGCAACCAGAATCCTGTATTCTCCCCTTCTAAACCTTTCAAGCGTCTCAATTTGTTCTTTCTGCCTCATTCCCCTGTCGTTCTCCCTGCTTGCCTGTCCCACAAACTTGGCAACCGGAAACCGGTCTGAGAGTACACTCACTATCATTTCCGCTGAATCCCTGTAGTTTGTGAAAACAATTATCCGGGAATCCTCTTTCTCTCTTAGCTGCCTTTCTATAATTTCCTCAAGTTTTTTCAGTTTTGGGTGCTCAACTTTGCATCTGGCAGCGGCAATGACTGCACTTCTGAATATTGTGTCATTAACAATGTTTTTTGCTGCCCTGCTACTGCCTTTGGAGGACGATTCTTTAATGAGTTTCTTTAGATACAGTTTTAAAGCCCTGATTCCCTGCGTTTCAATCAGTTCAACCGCATGCTGGAGCTTCATTATCTCCGCAAGAATCGATAAAGCATCATACAGGTTTGGATCTCTGCTTTCTGCAACCTCAGCCTGTAAAGCCTCCTGCAACGCCAGCAAATCTTTTTTTGCCGCATTTTCCGGAATATCTATTCCGAGCTCACTCAATCTTTTGAACCTTAATTTGATGCATTCCTCAAGCTTCTTCCTGACCTCCTTCATCTCTTCGGGCATCTCCACCTTTACCCACTCGATATCTTTTTTCCCAACGTAAGGCGAGACGTCACTGTCCCATTCTGTTCTCACTTCAATCGTCTCAATGGAGAGGTTCTGAATCACCTCCATTATTCTCTCGGCATCACTTCCAGGTGAGGCGGTCATACCCAATATTAGCGGTTTCTCTGCCTGACTCAGGTATTCTCTCGCAATGAACACGTAGGAGTAATTGCCAACCGCTCTGTGGGCCTCGTCAAAAACAATTAAAACAACATCTTTCAGAGTTATCCTCCCGGCAAGAATGTCGTTTTCTATAACCTGTGGCGTGGATACGACGATTTTGGCCCCATTCCAGATCTCTTTTCTCCTGTCCGGTCCGATCTCGCCACTCAGAGATACAATTTCATTTTCGCTTATTTTAAGAACCCTTCTCAAAAATATTGCATGTTGTTCCACCAGTGGTTTTGTTGGAGCAAGGAAGAGAACCCTGCCTTTCTCATTAAGCAGTCTTGATGCAATAACAAGTGCGGCTATCGTTGTTTTTCCCAACCCTGTGGGTATAACCACAAGAGTGTTCTTAACAAGCGCAGTTGCTGCTATGGAGACCTGGTACATTCTTCTTTCAACCGTATTCTCCTTTATCAGTGGATGCGTTATGAATTCCACATGTAAATGGTGGAGGGGTTGTAAATAAAACATACCTTAAATCTCAAAAAATTTAGAAAAGAAATATATAGTATTAATGCACAGAAACTATCGGTGGGTGAAAATGGAGGCCAGAGACATTGTGCTGTCGGTGATTAGTGTATTTTCTGCCGCAGCACTTGTGTATAAGTGGCTGTCACTCTACAACAGGGTGGATAGTACCGTCATATTTCTCGCCGCTCTGCTCGTGGCATCTCTCACATTGCTTTTACTTAGTATTGAACTCAGGATGCAAAGAATCATGGACGAATTCCAGAGTGTAAAGAGAACGATTGCTGTTAATTCAGATGATCTGGAAGGCAGGATAGAGGTGATGTTTCGGGACAAAATAAGGGATCTTGAGGACAAGCTTGAGTCCATTGAGAGAAGGATGTACAGGTGAGAAAAGTTAAATTTGAGTCACGAAGGTTTGTTTATATTTCAATCTCAGTGTTGCTGTGATGTTTTTTATTTTTTGCTAAACAAGGAGTGCCAAATCAAATGCTCGGCATTAAACTGCGATGTTAAGTCTGAAATCTACAATACCTCATCACCGACAGCAACAGCAAGGTTTAAGTACAAACTTGCAGTAATTCTATCAGGCCAGGGTGGCAGAGGGGCTATGCGGCGGACTGCAGATCCGCTTTACCCCGGTTCGAATCCGGGCCCTGGCTCTATTTATTCATTTTGACTCGATCGCTGTTCTGCAACAGACTCCATTTTCCGCTCTATTCAAAGGAAGAGATCAAACATACTGGGGTGGAGGGTTGAGCACGGCTTCTATCCCGGGGTTGTGACTGAAAAGGCTTTTGAGAGGTTGTGGAGCTCGTTACCAGAAACGGGGACTGAGATACGGTCTGTACTTTCTCAGGATGGCTTGGGTTGAGTGCCGAGAGAAGGGCAAGCTGGAGAGACTGAGGTTCGTGGATCTTGTGTTCGGCAGGAAGGGGAGGGGGAGGACGAGGTACGTGGTGAGGAGGTACAGCGGAGATGCGATTTTGAGGGCGTTAAGAGATACTTAGCTTCCCGGGCAACCTTAACTCTTCATCGACCGTAACAGCCAGATCTTTTTCAACCTTGTTCGCCGCCTCTCTCAAAGCCCTATCGCCTGTAACCAAATAAGTTGATGGTTCTTCTCTGCGGAGAATTAAAGCGTAGATGAAAACGGGCCGATCCTTTCTGTCCGTAACCACATCTTTCGCAAGCTTAACGAGCTCGTCGCCAAATTTCCGTTTGACTATTGTGATATTGGTGTAAGTGGCGAGGAAACTCTTGACCAGCGTAAAGTCTTATTCCGTTCCTCTCAAAAACCTCTCTAAGCTCGTCATAAACGTATTCAGGTATAATAACCTCAACACCCTTTTTCTCTGCCTCCTCCAGCAGCTCAAACGGTTTGCCCCTATACCTTATTGCGGAGAACAGAACGTTGATGTCCAGAACGAATCTAAATCTCCCCGGACTTTTTCTCAATCAGTTCACCTGAGACCTTCTCCCTCTCCTTCTCGAACTTCTCAAGGTCCAAACCCTTCTCCTCCAAAATTCTCTCGAGGTCGGCTTTCATCATCATCCTAATCGCTTCCCTCACAACCTCACTTCTGCTCTTGTACCTCCTGCTTTTGACCTTCCTTTCGAGGTACTCGAGCAGTTCGGGCGTCAGCTCGATGCTCACGTTCATGTCTAATAGTAGGCTAATAGTTAAATAAGTTTTCGCAAAAGAATAAAGCGGTTCCAGCTTTTGCGACCCCTTTGTTTACAGGCTTCTGAATCGACTTCGGAAGTCCGACCTTGAAGCAGGCTTCGTATATCAGCTTGAGCTCGTCAGCCACCTCAAGCTTCAATCAGCATCCCCTCCAAGGTAAAGTTTGTGTGTGAAAAATTGAGGTTTGAGATCCTACATCAGAACGGCATCTTTGTCAGGCATCTGTTACCGCCTCTTCGCTTTGAAGTTCCCTCAAGTCATCCTCCAAAGACTCCCAAACTAAAGAGTCTTCAAGAATTTCATCCAAATCGTACTTTTCCATGAGCCTCTTCAGCTTACTGAAACTTTCAACAGCATCAAAAAACTCATCGAAGCTCATCCCATACTTTTGCCTAAGCTCATTTATCTTTCTCTCTATCTCGCTTACTCTTCTTTCTCTTTCTAAGCTTTCTCCAAGCATCTGAGGGCACATACCTGATGTATTTCCTGTCAAGAGGTATATGAACTTTGTCTGAGAGTATGTGGAGGTGCCTGATCTCTCTGAAGTCCCCTCTCTTCTTGGACCTTGGTGAAGGCATAATTCCCATAAAATGTTCTAAATAAAATAGGGGTATAAGGGATACATGCACCAATGGCTGCCAGAAGTATAAAGATCTCAGCTCTCATTTAATATCTCCTCGAGCCTGTTTTGATCTCTGTTGATCCTGTTAAGATCGTTGTATTGTTCTTCCAAATTACTACAGCCGTTGGAACGAACATAGCTCTATATTTCTCCATTATCTCTATGCATTCTTCGCGGCAATCGTTTACGTCGCAGAAAACAAACCTCATCTTGCTGTGTTCCTTCATCAAATTCGTTATGTATGGCCTTATTTTTTCGCAGTGAGGACACGATTGTGAGTAGAAGAAAGATAGTACACTGCTGTTCTAATTTTAATTGTGCAGACATAATGGAGTTAATTACCGTTTCATTGATTTTTATATTAATATCGGGTTTAATCCTGATCTACTCAACCATCGCAAGAGTTTGATTTTGTTGAGTTATCGTTTATCTAGTTTAATTACATATTTTGGCAACTCTGGACTCTCCGGCACTAAAGTTAAAACGTCATGATCTAGTTCAAAGTTGAATAAATCAATATTGTTAAGTATTGTAATAAAAGGATCAAGAGCGTCGATATCACTTCTAGTAGCAATTAAAACAAATCGCTTTCCACTGCTAACTATAATTTCTGTGTCATTGATAATTAAAATCGCACTGGTAACGTTTCCGTCAGTAGTATCTTCCTCAATGCTTTGTTAGGTTTGACGAAAACGATCTTACTTGTGTACGTTTCGTTGTCGATCCCGGTAGGTTACCAACACTTCGAAAGAGCGAATTTTGCTCCACTCTTGTTTTAAATTTGGAGTGCTGGAAATGCAGCCCAGCAGTAGGATTGCAGCCATGAGCATTGAAGCTTCAGCAGATACGCAGCCGCAAGAATCAAAATTCCAATGCCGGTGTAGTACATGCTAAATGCCGGTTTGGAAATTCTGTAGCGTACGATGGTATAGAAGGCGAACACGATTACGCCGATCCACCATATTATGAAAGCCCTCATAGCGATCGTTTCGAGTAACTCTTTGGTAGTTGTGGGTAGCATTAGTTTTCCCACCATGGCTTTGCAAACGCCCATGACCCCGATCATTGCGAGTAGAGTTACACCAACAATTTTCTCCCACACAGGGATTTCCTTCCTGAAGATTCCCATTTTTGTCACCTTGACTGAATAAAATCGCTGCAGCTGGGGGATCCTATATGAGGTAAATACATATTTCGCCACAGGCCATCACGCATCCCCTACTAGCTGCCGAAAACAAAGTTTTGGTCTGTGTTTACAGCCAGTGCTGAACTGACTGCACTCTCAAACATAACCAAAACCAGCAGCAAAGCCACAAACCTTTTCATCCAGCTTTCACTCACCGTTTTTTTTTATTTAGCATATACCAGTCTTTTTGATTGTCATGATAGCAACAGCAGAGCAACAAACAGCTTTGTAAAATGAAGATTTAAATTTAGCTCGTAATTCTTCTACCTAAGAAATTCGTCACCATTATTTTCAGATCTTATCGCTTAAAATAACAATTCGTGCACGCACGAGCATTAGATCGATTTGCTCTAATTCCAGTTTTTTGAGTGCTCATCCCGACGTCCCGGATGGAGACATCGCAAGGTTCAAAACCTGTTTAACTCTTTCATCAGTCACTGGATAACTTTCCTCTCAGCTCTAAGCAAGTCTCGTTTTAAAAGCCAGACTTCGCATCCACTCCTGCATACGACTATGTGGCAAATGGGCGATTGAGTGTGGAACTCAACCTTTTTGAGGGGAGTTAGCTTTCCGTTCGTCAGGAGGTAAAGGTTTTCACTGTATTCCAAATCCCCCCACTCGAAGTCAACGTCAAGCGTGTATTCAGAGCCGATGTTTTTCAGGCCGTATCTGTCGAGTTCTCGGAACACCTCCAGAGGATGGATCGTGCGCTGTACCCGCTCAATTGCTTTTGAATTGATTTTCACCGCTCCCGATGGATTCACATCCACGTAGTAAATTCTGTTTTCACCTTTGGAATTTAGGGCTGTGAATTCTAAGTGCAGCGATTGAACCTTTTCCTCCGACACCCTCAAATGCAGCCAGATAAGGTTTGCCGTTGAATTTAACATGTCCGTTGCAATCTTCTCCCATAATTCGGATAGCACCACTTCCCGTGTTTGAACCGTTATTGCATTCTGACTTGATGATTGCAGCAGTACAACCAGTAAGATCACTGAAACTGCAGCAATTGGCGATATTGCCTTTATTTGTCTCTTCATAACAGGTTTTGCATATCATGTACCATTCTGTTTTGTTTAGCCTTGCCAACCATCGCCGCTGCTGCCACTGCAGTTCCCACCGTCACCACCAGGATGGCGATAAGCCTTCTGCCAACACCTAACTCACCTCCTTGACAGCACACAGTAACATTGCTATGCTATATCTATTTATAACTTGCGATTACTGCAGCCAATGCTGAGCTACCGAGTCCCGGGTTTCTGAAATTTTTTCAGTAAAGAAGCATTTGCTGCACCATGGACGAGCCTGCCTCCATAGTCTCCCGTAACTGCGAAGAAAAAAAGAGCGATTCCAAGTGCAATGAGGGAGTAGTCGGATATTGAGTGAGAAACTACATAGACAATTACAAACACGTATCCAGCCAAAGCTGTGATGACCTTCCTCTGTATTACCGGCACCTTTCTCATGTCGTATCTGTATTTCCAGTCAATCATCCCCGTTGCCATTGTTAGGGGGGTGATGCCGGCAACGAAGACCATCATTAACCATGCGGCAACATCAACGCAGCTAGGAATGACTATGTGCGATAAGGGAATATAGCCCAGCAATCTGGTGGATCTCGCGAGTAAAGCCAGTGCTAGGGCTGCAGGAGTAATGCCGTTTGTGAAGTGTGTTAAGATGGGATGGAGATTTTTGAGTGAAACCAGCCTAACAAGCAGTGGAACTGCCATCCCAACACTTCAGCCAAGCTCCTTTAGATAAGCGATGGTATCGTTCAGGTCTTCAGCGCTCATCTGCCATCTCGGCATGCACCAGTCGAGCACCTCTCCCTCGTGCTCACCCTTTGTTATTGCAATCTTTATCTCCTGATCGCTCATATCCTTTGAGAGGGTAGAATACCTTATGTCCGGGGCTCTAACGTTGCACATCATGGGTATCAGGCCACCTCTCCCGTCCCTGCCGTGACAGTTCACACAGCTACCCCCATGTGTCACGAGCCACTGTGGACCTCCTGTGAACGGTATCCGCTCCCCCTTTTCGTTTATTCCGGTGAAATAGATCTTTTCCCCATTTGACTGAAATGTGGCCGGTCCCTGACAGCATCCGGGCGGGTAATAGCGACCATCCTGATAGCCCGCCTCTTCCCCCATCATTGGCATACCATATCCTGGCATAAAGCTTCCATAGCCCATCATCCATCCGGGAAACAGATAGGAGTAGATGAAGAGCGCTATAAATATACCTGCAAGTAATCCAACAGCAATATAAACACCCTGATTTTCCATGATTTTAATAGAATTTCATCTTTTTAAGTCTTTTCACGGTTTGTCCTTCAGGATGTCAACTCCAACAATTTTAAATATAAAAAAGACTAAACATTGTTATGGACGGATACATGCACTACTGGAACTGGTGGACATTTCCCTTTTTCGGCGGAATGATGTTTTTCTGGTTCATTCTCTTTCTTGTAATAGGCTTTCTGGTTTATCAGGACGCAAACAAAAGAGGGATGAACGGATTGCTCTGGTTTATTCTGGTTATTCTCCCCATGGTGGGCTGGATATTCCTCGTGATCTATCTGATCGTCAGGGAGACGCAGGGAAAGGAGTCAAGAGCACTGGAAATTCTGAAGGAGAGACTGGCTAAAGGAGAGATAACGGAGGAAGAGTTCAGAAAGCTGAAGGAAGAACTTGAAAAGTAGTGTGCGAAATGTACATGAGTCCCACAGCTAAAGATTTGAAAACTAGACGGTAGACTCCTGGGCTAGTTCACCCTTTCCACCTTTGCACCGAGGGACCTTAAAACATCGAAAAACCCTGGATATGAAACAGACACGGCTTCAGCATTTCTGCACCTTACCTCTCCAAGCAGACCGAGCAGAGAAAAGGCGAGAGCCATTCTGTGATCGCCGAAGGAGTCAACCGTACCTTTGAACTCCCTCCTGCCTCCTCGGATCACAAGCCCATCTCGAAATGTTGTGACTTCAACTCCCAGCGCTCTCAGGTTCCTGGATATGCCCTCAATTCTGTCTATCTCCTTTATCCTCAAATGCTCTGCATTGTAGATTCTGGTTTCACCCCTTGCCACGGCTGCAAGAATTGATATCGTTGGAACAAGGTCCGGAATGTCCGATGCATCTACCTCCACCCCCTCCAGATCTGACTTTCTGGCAACGATCACACCCTCGTCTTTATTCCACTCTACATCCCCGCCCATCTGCCTGCAAATTTCGACTATTTTTTTGTCTCCCTGCTCGGAGTCGAAAATGTTCAGAATCTTTATCTTTCCAGCCATAACTCCAGCTGCGATGAGATAGCTGGCTGATGAGAAGTCGGCTGGTACAGTGTAGCTTTTCAGTCTGTATCTCTGCTCTCCCGGGATGTGGTAGTCGGCTCCCTCCCTTTCTACCTCAATTCCACTCATACCGAGCACATCAAGTGTTATGTTTATGTAGGGCGTGGATTTTGCTCTTTTGATCCTCAGAACTGAATCTCCTTTCGCCATTGGCAGTGAGAACAGAAGTGCTGAAACGAACTGAGAACTTGCAGCCTCGATTTCTACTTCTCCACCTTTCAGAATTCCCTTAACTTTCACCGGAGCTTTGAATTCGGCATCTCCCCGGATCTCTGCCCCAAGTTTTCTGAGTGCGAGACACAGCTCTCTGTTGGGCCTCTTTCTGAGTGATCGATCTCCATCAAGAACATTGAAACGGGGAGATGTGGAAAGGGATAGTATTCCGGTAAAGATTCTCAGAGTTGTTCCTGAATTCTGGAAATTGAAATAGCCCGATGAGTTTATATCCTCAACACCCTCGACAATCCAGCCCTTTCTTCTCCATGCAAAAGCACCGAGTTTCCTGCAACCGTTGAGTGTTGCGATCGTGTCTTCGGATATTAACGGATTGATTATTCTGGCTTTGGGCGAGAGCGAGGCGGATATAAACGCTCTGTGAGTGTAGCTCTTCGAAGAGGGTGGTTTGACGGAACCTTCAATTTCGCTTTTCCTGACGACTATTTCCATATCCTGCTCAACCTCTCGAGCATTTTCTTTTTCTCAAAATCTCCCAGATCAGCCTGCTTCACAGTATCTCTCATAAACTCAATTATTTCATCGTAAATATCTCTCCTTACAGGAAAAGGCACCCCGTCTTTTCCACCCACCGCGAAGCAGTATCTGGCCGGGTCGGTTTTGTCGTACCCGGCGTTGTAAATTATGTCCGCAACCAAGGCCAGAGCTCTGACGGTTTCCGGTCCAAATCCTCTTAGCATCAGCACGTCCTCGAATCTTTCGGGCTGCAGGTTGTAGGCCTTCTCAACGACCTTCCAGTTGAGCCTTCTCGGAACTGTTAACCCGCTCTTTCTCCTCACCAAGGATATCATTCTCTCATAATCCCGTCTGAACCTCCCGTCCCTTATTATATCAACACACACCTTTTTTGCCTCTCTGCTCAGCTTTGACGTGAGGTTCACAACTTCCCTCTCTCGTCTTTCAGCCACAATACCTTCGTGGATGTTTTCCAGGTCCGGAATGTTTGAGTAAACGTTCCAGTGATACCTTCTCGCCATCCTCAGTTTTGCGTTCATCCCCTGCTGTATCACCGTAAAATATCGGGGTGTGAAAACTACAGCGTGATGGTAGATGGAATAGCCATCGAGCAGGGCCGCATTGTCTGCTTTTGCAGCAAGTCGGCTGAAATGAACGATTTTTTCTCCGTCAATCCCGAGCTCTTCGGAATACTTTCTGATCTCATCTGGCGTTTTCAGAGCATTTCCGCCCTTTCCTCCAGCAATTCTTATTGAAAAGTCATCTTTGTTAAGTGTTGCCTTCAAAACACCGGTTAAAACCGTGGTAACACCGCTTGAGTTCCAGTCAAATCCGAGGACGTTTGAAAGGGACTGGAAGAACACCGGATTTGAGATTCTCTCCAGAAACTCCTTCTCTCCGAACTCCAGTACTATCAGCCGGATGATTGGTTCGGCAAGCTTTTTCATTCTGCTTAAGAGCCAGTAAGGCGCTTTTCCGTGATGCAGGGGGAGATAAATTTCTCCGCTCATATGTCAACAACAACAAACGCTTTTAATCCATCTCCTCTCCTCTCAACTTTAAATTTGTGCATCGTTATGGCTTTTGGCTCAACTTTCACCATTTCAGGAGTAAATCTTCCCCCTTTCAGTGTTCCCTCAGCAGTTAACAGGCCCCCCTCTTCAGCGGATACAGTAACCTCCCTCGCCGCAAAAAATCTCGTGTCGAAGAGGTAAAGAAGTTCGTTGAGCCATTTATATAGCAGAATCTCGCAGTCCTCCCCGACCACCTCAATTTTAAATTCCTGCTTGGATTCAACACGGGAGGCATCAACAAATGCATCGTAAAAGGCAAGAGCAGCATTTTCTAGAAGCTCCTCTATATTCTTACCGTAAACTTCGAAAGCGATGTCTGCGGTGTGATCGATGAATCTGTATTTCATGTTTGTAAGTCTCTAACCCGGTTATTTTTACTTTTTCCCCGCAAATATTAATAACAATTCTGAATCTCTGAGAACATGATTCTCAGTATTGTGGGCACTTCTAACAGCGGAAAGACGACCCTCATCACGAAACTTGTTCCCATTCTCAGGGAGAGGGGAATAAAAGTAGCTGTTGTAAAGAGGCACGCACACGGTGATTTTGAGATCGACAGGGAGGGTAAGGACTCCTGGAAAATCTATCAGAGCGGTGCCGACGTCCTCATAGCATCTCCCGTAAAGCTTGCGTTTATAAGGCGGGTGAATGAGGATGAAGGGAATAATCTCGACTGGATTTGCAGTAATTATCTTAAAGAATACGACCTTATTCTAACAGAAGGTTTCAGCAAAGCCGGGAAGGACAGAATTGTTGTTGTAGCAGATCCAGATGATGTTGAGCACTTCACACAGGGTAAAATTTTGGCCGTGGTCTGTGATGAAAGAGTGGATGGTTACAGATGGTTCGTGAGGGACGATATTGAGGGCATAGCCGAGTTTATCCTGAGCTTGGTCTAGTTTTTTAATCCGTGCGAAAGGATTCTGGGTATGCAGGAGAAAAAAATCGTTTATTTTGATAAGCCGGGTAAAGAGAACACAGAGACAACACTTAGACTGGCGATTGAGAGGGCACGGGAGCTTGGAATAAGATTCCTTGTTGTTGCCTCGTCGTATGGGGAAACGGCCCTCAAAGCACTGGACATGATCGATGAGAAAACTCAGCTCGTCGTGGTTACGTACCACACGGGATTCGTTAGAGAGGGAGAGAACACGATGCCACCTGATCTTGAGGATGAGCTGAGGAGAAGGGGTGTAAAGCTTGTCAGACAGTCCCATATCCTCTCGGGACTGGAGAGAAGTATAAGCAGGAAGCTCGGTGGCGTGAGCAGAACAGAAGCAATTGCCGAGACACTGCGCTCTCTGTTTGGTCATGGTTTGAAAGTCTGCGTTGAGATTACGATTATGGCTGCTGACAGCGGAGCAATTCCGATAGAGGAGGTCGTGGCTGTAGGCGGAAAAAGCCGGGGAGCGGACACTGCTGTGGTCATCCGTCCTGCTCACATGAACAACTTCTTTGACATGGAGATCAGAGAAATAATTTGTATGCCCCGCTTCAAAAGATCAAATCCATAGGTACAGACCCGTTTGGGCATCGTGATGCCTTTCCAGTCTTTCTCCCTTGAGGGCAACCAGAAACAGCTCGCAGGCAAATACTTCTGCCTCAAATAGATGCCCGCCATAAATATCTCCATCCACACCGAGAACCACATGAATGTGCGGGAAAGGTTTACCATCTTTCAGAGACACGTTTCCGGTTAAGCTGAGAATTTCCATTGGCATGTCAATTTTTCTTTTGACGTATTCTTTCCTGTTCTGATCGTAGTACCCTATTTCGGCATTCCTCACAGCCCCGATTCCTGAGATCAATGCGGTCTGTATATTCTTTTCCTCCAAAAACGATGATAGCTGCTCAACAATTCCCCTTCCGTAATCAAGCCTTAGAAATAGTCCCCTATCGAACTCAAATACCTTCATAAAGCTGTTAATAAAAAAGTGTTAAAATTTTTTACTGGTGAAAACTTCCTATCTGCTGTTCTGCAATGTCTCCCACCACCGGAAGTTTGAACCACTCTCCCTGGTAGGCCTTGTACATGCACACGATCCATGTTATGAACGTTACAACGTTTATCAGCCATGCGATCATGAATCCTATAAAAGGAATCACGTACACAAATGCCATACTCAGAATCCATAATCCCGCAAAAGTTATTGTCGATTGCATTGCGTGAAACCTTACAAACTGACTCTCTTTTTCTATTATCAGGAAAATTATCCCTGTTACAAAACCCAGAAGGTACGTCAGCAAACCTTCCACGTTTTCGTTCAACCCCGTTGAAGTTCCCATATCAACACCCATTTCAAACTATTTGTTATTAAAGATATATAAAAATTTGCATTTAGAACGGTTTCTGTATTGTTGCATCTGGAAAGACCGCAACCCTCTTCCTGTCTTTTCCAATCACCTCAATCATCTCTTCAAGCGTTTTTACCCTAACAGCATCCTCGTAAATTTCAAGCCACGGTTGCTTTTCCTGATATTTCGATACAAAAACAACTCTACCCGCTTTTTTGAGCGTGTCCGGAGGTGGCAGGTAAAGGTAGCCGCCCTTTTTCCTCATACCCCATCTCCCGTGCACGTAATGACTGACCTGCCCTGTTCTGGAGTTGCAGATAACTACAAGCGTCCCACCGTGCTTGAGACAGAGTGATGGCCATGTTGCGATTGCAGCCTCACTGGCTTTGGAGTAGGCATTTGATATGACAACATCGAATTCAAATGATATCTGCGTTGAGTAGTGTACTCTTGCAACCTCGACCCCCCTTCTCTGTGCTTCAACGATGTCACCAGCGAAAACATGCGTGTTTTCCCTTTTCGTGTTGACGAGGGTGTTCACGATGAAGTCAAAGTTTGTCATTCTGGCGGCCTCTTCAGCATCTCTCCTCAGTATATTTTCATCATTTACCCGCCCATACGCCATCTGGCATGTTGGATGCAGGTCTCTTACGGCCATTGCCGCCGACCATCCGCCGAGCACTCCGTGGTTGTAAATAATGCTCCTTATTCCTGCCACTCCAGGCAGAACGATCTTTGCTCCTCCCCCATAACCGTACTGAGGATGTGGAAGTATGCAGCCCAGTCCGATCTTGAGACTGTAGCTCATTACCTCTGCATTAATGTCAACTGGTGTTCCAGCAGAGGTATCGCCAATATACTGGAGATTTGCAAGAGGATTATGGTTGAAGACTGGATAGTTTTCAACAATCTCCTCTCCTAGCTTTTTAACAAAGTCCTCTCTGTCGTAGGTTCCGTGAGCACCATTGGCACAGATGAAAACTATGTCGGAAGTTCCTGCTCTACTCAACTCTTCCACCACAGCCTTTGCAATCAGTTCAAGTTTGGTGGGCCTCGTCATGTCATCAAAAACTATGGCCGCCTCTCCCCCGTTTTCAGCCAGCTTGGATAGGGGTCTGGTACCAGTAGGCTCCCGCAATGCCTTTATGATTTCATCCTCGGCTACCGGAGGTGCATGATCCCCTTTCATTCTGAAAACGGATACATCCCAGTTTTCAGGAGGATCAAAAAATTCTGGCTCGTCTCCATTCCAGACGTTGCTGGGAAGTTGGATCATAGTTAAAGTACAGCATTATTAATTTATAATGTTTCTTAGTTCATTCCTGAGAAGACTGCAACTTTTATATTTCTTACCACGAGGTGAAGTCTGGTGAGTCTATGCCGAACATATACGTCGAAGAGCTGGTTCACACTCCAATAGAGGATCAGATGATAGAGATAGTTGAGAGAAAAGGCACAGGTCATCCTGACAGTCTTGCTGACGGAATGGCGGAGGCCATGAGCAGAGAACTTAGCAGAGAGTACATAAGAAGGTTTGGAGCAATTCTTCATCACAACACCGACGAAACCCAGATTGTGGCAGGAAGATCGAACCCCCAGTTCGGTGGTGGAGAGGTCATAGAACCGATTTACGTTCTGCTTGTAGGGAGGGCAACAAAGTACTTCAACGGAGAGTACATCCCTACAGACAAAATAGCCCTGAAAGCAGCGAGAGAGTATATCAGAAATCACATGCGCAACCTTGACCCCGATCTCGATATCGTCTTCAACGTAAGGCTGGGGGAGGGAAGCACCGATCTGCAGGATGTTTTCAGAAGAAAGAGCGGTAGTGTGGCGCTGGCCAATGATACGTCGTTCGGCATAGGTTTTGCTCCCCTTTCCGAAACTGAAAATCTGGTTTACAACGTTGAGAGGAGAATTTACGAGGAATTTAGGAGGACAAATCCTGCGATAGGAGAGGATGTTAAGGTAATGGGTCTGAGGGAAAAGGATCGGATCTCTTTAACAATCGCCGCCGCATTTGTTGACAAATATGTATCCAGCATAAAGGAGTATGATTCTATCAAAGAGGAGCTTGAGAACTTCGTCAGAGATATCTCTTCGGAGTACACGGAAAGGAAGGTTGAGGTTTTTGTAAATACTGCCGATGACTACGAAACTGGCTGTGTTTATCTGACCGTCACAGGTACCTCTGCAGAAAATGGGGATGATGGCAGCGTGGGAAGGGGTAACAGGTGCAATGGGCTCATCACCCCCGGCAGACCCATGAGCATGGAGGCGAGCAGCGGAAAGAATCCGATTAACCATGTTGGCAAGATATACAATCTCCTTGCAAACCAGATTGCAGGCAGAATTGCGGAAAATGTCGAAGGGGTGCAGGAGGTTTATGTGAGAATACTCAGCCAGATAGGCAAGCCCATCAACGAGCCGAAGGCCTTAAGTGTTCAGGTAATTCCAAAGAGCGGTTATGACCTTTCAAAAATTGAGAGGCCAGCGAAAGAGATCGCTGAAGAGATGCTTGGCAGAGTTGGGGAGATAACCGATATGGTGATAGATGGCAGAGTTAGAACGTTCTGAACATTGAAATTATCTTTTTATAGATGCTGCAAACTTTTCTGAGTTCGTTGATATACACGAACTCGTCATCGCCGTGCATATTGCCGCCACCCGGTCCGAGGTAAAATGCAGGGATACCGTGCTTTCTCACATGTCTGGTATCTCCAACGCCCAGAGAGAACACGGCCTTTGGCTTCAGACCCTCAGATTCCACCGCACTGCCTATTATCTTCAGAAATTTTGTGTCATCCTCAACCCTCACGCTATCGCTCATAACGCCATACGGTTGAAGGAATCCCTCGACCCTGTAATCAACATTTTCATCATACAGCTCGTTTCTGACATCTTCCATACTGATCCACGGAGCAAATCTTACATCCGAACAAACGGTACATTTTGGCGCAACAACATTTCTCTTAATTCCTCCTCTGATCATTGCGGGGTTGAAAACCGCCTGCCAGCTTTTAATTTCGAAGTCCATTCCCAGGCCATTGAAAAACTGTTTGTATCGGGAAAAGTCTCCTTTTAAGCTTCTGAAGGACTCCACCTTCTCAAGTATGTACCTTGAGGCTCTGTAAATCGCCCCTTCTTTCGAATCCTGCGAGGCTGTATGTCCTGCTTCACCTCTGAATTCAATGTCAATGGCAAGCACCGCTGCCTGCAAAACTCCGATCATCGAGCTTCCGGTAGGTTCTCCGATGAGGACAGCATCTGCCCTATCTCTTTCAAATACGTATCCGAGTCCATTGACACCTCCAATTTCCTCATCTGCGGTGAAAGCAAGCTTCAGACCTATATCAACACTATCAACCATCGCAGCACATGCTATTGCCGCTATGCATCCTTTTGCATCACAGCTCCCCCTTCCGTACAGTTTTCCATCAACAATAACCGGATTGAGCAGCTCATCCCCTCCCGGGACCGTGTCAAGATGGGATGCGAGCATCAGTGTCGGATCCCCTCTGCTGATTTCGATGACTATGTTATCCTTCCCCTCCTCCTTCGTATATACTCTGGTGTTGTATGACGAAAAAAGCTCTGAGAGGTACTCAACAGCCTCGGTGGTGATTCCGGGCGGATTTCTTGTGTCTATCTTTATCATATCTCTGACGATCTCAACCGGATCTTTCATCAGCACAGGTAGTGTTCCGAAATATAAAAGCTCGTTATTGAGTTTCCAAGTATTGTAATTATCATCGTTCACACATTTATAGCGAAAAATTTATTATTTTTCTGACTATAACTACGCAGGATGTTGATGAGCCTTGACGAATTTGCAAGAATTGTCGTCGCACTTCTGAACCTTAATTTTCAGGCAGTCCAGAATCTCCTGGATCTTTTCGTTTCCGCCTCCACGAACTCAGATCTGAACTTTTCAAACGTCTGGGGGTTGATATATGGCGGTATTGTTATGAACTACTGGAACAATCATATTTTGATGAGTATTCTGGAGGTAACAAGAACCAATGCCTCGGCGATGAGAAACTTTTCGCTCACGTTCAGCTATCTCGGAAGCAACGCTACGGTCATATTCGGTGATGTTGAGGGTACGAAGGGAATGTCGTACCTGCAAAGTGGTATTTATCAGTATCTTGCAAAAAATCCGGGTGAGATTGAAAAACTTGCGTCAAATCTTACCAAGATGTTCAAGACACAGGCTGAGTTTCTCGTAAGGCTAATGAAATCGGTAAACAGTACGTTTACGTGAAATAAAAGGGAACAGGAACGAAACACAGGAACGCCAGAATAAAGGCAATGATTCCGATCACAAACCTCTTCCCGTCAATGGGGGTTTCATCATCGGCCGGTTTTGGGTGGCGCTGGGTTGAGAAGAAGAATGATATTATGCCCCAGAAAAGCCAGATTGTGTTTGGCTGGTTCAGAACCTTCATCAGGTAGATACCATAGGCTATAAGAACAGCAGGGATAATTTTCGAGACCTTTTCACTGAGTTCTCCTATCATTGCCCTCAACACGTGCCCGCCGTCAAGCTGACCTACCGGTATCATGTTCAGAAATGTCACAAAAAAACCCACCCAGCCGGCGAAAGCTACGGGATGTATCGCATTTTTTTGGTAGTTGAGAGCGTAGAGGATGGCATCGAAAATCGGCGGAGTTCCGATATAAAGTGTTGGTTCTGTTTTTAACTCGAATGGTATCTGCAGTCCTATAATTACGACTATAGTTGATGCGACCATACCCAGAAGCGGTCCTGTAACACCCACATCGAAAAGGGCCTTTCGATTCGGAATTATTCCTCTGTGCTTTATCACAGCCCCGAGCGTACCGATTATCGTGGGGAAGGGTATGAAGTACGGCAGAGATGTCCTCATTTTCCATTTTCTCGCTGCAATGTAGTGCCCCATCTCATGGCTGCCCAGAACGAACATTATGGCAACGGAAAACATTACACCTCCCGGAATGTCTATTTTATCCCCGTAAAACGTTGAACCAACAAGTGTCGTGGTTATAAAAGTTGCAATGAAGAGAATGAGATTCAGCAGATAATTTTCCTTTGCTGCACCCTTTTTAAGCTCGAGAACGAGCTCGCCGTAGTGGTACCTCAGGGCAACCTGGTATTCCTGGGATAGGGTTTGGAGAAACTGCCTTATCTCATGTTCCGGTGCTGCCGGTATAACAAACAGTCTGACCGCATCACCAAACCTCTCCTCAGCATAAATTTTGAAGTACTTTTCGATCTCCTTTTCCAGAGTCATTTTATCAGCTCAACATAACCCCTGTTTGCATCCACTCTCACAAAATCTCCTGTTTTTACAAGATCAAAGAACTTCTCATCCCTCACCTCAACGAGAGGGATCTCAGCTATAACGGCTCCAACGGCGATTATGGTTTCGGTCTTTCTGTTTATAATTGCTTTCGGAGCCTTCCCCTTTTTTTTCAGATTTATTAAAACGTAGGTTCCTACAGTTGATCCCGTGCCTCCAGGAAAAATGAATATTCTATCTGCAACACTCATGCCACTGGCGTCTGACTTCTGCTTGATCTCGCCGCTGTCCTTGTCTACCCCCCCGAGAAAAGAAATGTGCTCTCTCGAAACCAGAGCCTCACCTTCAGCGTAACCCCTGCTGATAATCCTGCAATCGAATTTCACAAAAATAGTATGACTTGGCGTTATATGGCTTTTACCCTCTTCTTCTTTGCGAGGGGTCGGGGCTTGACCAGAATTCTGCCACCGCAGTTCGTGCACTGAATTAATTTCTTATCGGGATCGACATCAATTTCTGCCCCACAGACAAGGCAGATGTATGCCATGATTACCTCACCGACTTCTCCACGATCTTACCGCCCGCTGTGACTGGCTGGTAGCAGCCGCCTGCAAACTTGTAACCACAGTGTCTGCACTCCCAGATTCCAGTACCGGATCTTTTCACTGCCTTCTTTCCGCATTTCCTGCAAACGTATCTCTGCCTCTGAACTGACTCAATTTCCAGCCACGTCCTTCGAACTCTGAGACCGTATCTTGTTCCAAACCTGCCCGCTGCCCTCACTTTCTTTGTTCTGCTCATGAACTTTGAGAGGTGAGATTGCATTTAATATTTTTCCCTGCAACCTAAAAAGAATTATAAAGCTTCTTGTGCCTGATGTATTCTCCCCTGTCAACAAGATTCTCAACAACGACTCTGTTGGCGTCAATTTCTGCAATTCTATCCGACGAAAACCTGCTTTTTCCTATCCCCAGAATATCTCCATTTCTGTTGCACACGAAAACGATCTCATTCTCTCCGAACTCCGAGGTCTTTATAATCGAGGAGGCAAATATATCTCTTCCATAAAGAAACAGCATCTCACCTCTCTCGTTCACCCAGACTTTTTTTCTGTTCTTCCTCACAATCCAGTACGCACCCTCCAACGTAAGTCTCAGCCTCCTGCCGACCTCACCAATTTTTATTCCTGCAGAATAGAAGCTGATGCTGTCCACAAACCTTCCAAGATCTGGTGAGAGAGCAAACACCTCCTTCCGCTCATTGATACGTATTGTAAAGTCCGGATTTTTGCAGCCAAAATAGTTGAGGGCCTTTCTTATTACCTTCAGTTCCTTCTCAGTCGGCTCTCTAAGCGCCATAACATCGCCCTGGCAACATTGGTGTAATCTCCGTCAATTCTAAAGGATTCGGTGGTGTTCACAATAACCTCGTCTCCCACCTTTGCTCTCATCCTGTCCCTCACTTCCTCAGGTAGAACGACCTCGCCATTAGCTGTAAATTCGTAGCATTCCATATTCTCCTCTACTGCAACAACCACAAACTTCTTTTTAAAGAAGTACGGCTTTCTGTCATCCAGAGTTCTAATGGTCGCTATTGTTTCATTTGGAATTATCGAAGTATTCATCTCCAGAGCTTTTGCGTTAATACCAACCTCTCTCCTATCAAGCTCGTAGCTGTATCCTCCAATCCTGCTGAGATACATATCTGAAACGACCTCTACCGGATACCTGAACATCGTGCATAATTTTCTGCATAACTAAATTTATAACTTTCGGTCAATTTCGTAATTAATCATTTACAATACCGTTAAGTTCTCACTCCATCAACTCCGGGCATGGAGTACTGGGAGGTTGCGGAGAACTTCGTCAGAGAGATGCACCGCAAGTATTTGCTGAGAGTGAACAAGCCGGGCAACACTCCGGAACCCTGGAAGGACTTTTCTGAGGAATTGCTGATAGCCAGACTTTCTGAAGAGATTGAAGAGCTGGAGGAGGCGATAAAGTCGGGTGGAAACATTTCAGATGAGCTGCTTGATGTGGCAAACTTCTGCATGTACCTCTGGGCAAAGTTAAATATGAAAAAGTTGTAGCAACACCAATGCTCATCGCCATTGAGGGTATAGACGGTGCAGGGAAAACGACAGTTAGCCATTTTATCGCAGAACTTCTGCGAGAAAAAGGTTTTGATGTTGTCGTGCTGAAGGAGCCGGGTAACAGCAGGTACGGAATTAAAATAAAAAACTCAGAAAAAAGACTGTCTCCCGAGGAGGAGCTTGAACTTTTCATCCTTGACAGGAAGGAGGATGTAAGGGAAAACATACTTCCAGCCCTCCACTCGGGCAAGATCGTGATCATGGACAGGTACTATTACTCGAACATAGCCTATCAGTCAGCCCGCGGAATTGACTGGGAGTATATCAAAAGAGAGAACGAAAAAATAGCTCCAAAGCCCGATCTGACGATCATACTTGATGTGGATGCTGAACAGGCATTGAAAAGGGTGAAGAAAAGGGGAAAGCTCACACCGTTCGAGGATCTGGAGTATCTCAAAAAAGTGAGAGAGAACTTTTTAAAATACGCCGATTCCACAACGGTCGTTATTGATGCCTCAAAACCGCTTGACGAAGTGAAGAGGGAGGTTGAGAGGATTATCTGTTCTCTGATTAAAGATCGGCTTCAAGCAGAACCTTGATCAGATCTTTGTCCTTCACAGTTCCTATGAGCCTGTTTTCAGAGTCGAGTACGGGCATGTAGTCCAGATCACTCTTTACCATCTTCTTTGCACATTTTGATACGTTTGTCTGGGGATACACGAATTCGGGTTGCTTCATGTATTTTTTGACTGGGTCTTTCGGCAGTTTAACCACGCTCACCTCAAAATACTTCACGGTGTAGTCCCTCACGGCATCCCAGCTCCAGCTATCGTCCGTGTCACTTGAGGAAGAGTAGGAGGTCTGCTCTATGAAGTCTTCAATCAGCGTTTCCGTCAGCATTATCTTTTCGTCAATGACACCAACGAGCTCGTCGTTATCATTCAGAACTCCGCACATCTCGGAGTTTGAAAGCCTCATTATTTCTCCAGCAACATTCAGCGGCGTCTCTTCCCACACGCAGACTATGTAGGGAGTAACATATTCTTTGACAGACTTCTCAAAGTTCATTTCCGCTAACTTTTTCACTATATCTCTCACGGTTATTATGCCCACAAGTCTGTTGTTTTCCACCACTGGCAGTCTTCTGAAAGGTGTCGATGTTAGAATTTTTACCACATCTTTTACATCCGCATTTGCGTTTACTGTGACGGGATTTGGCGTCATAAGCAGAGCAAGCTGGTTTTCCTCAATTTTTCTCAAAATGTCCTTTCTGGTGACGATTCCAACAAGTTCTGAGTTTTTGAGTACCGGAACGGCCGAAATTTCATACTTTTTGAAAAGTTCCAGTACATTATCACGGGTACTGGGAACTGTTGCACAGATGACGTTGGAATTCATAATTTCTGCTGCCTTCATTGCATCCCGATAATTCATTTTGGATATATACTTTTCCCCCTCCAAAAATGTTAAATTTTGCTGACCGAAGAGCGGGCATGGAAAGGAGAACACCGCTGATACCCAAGAAGGTCTTCTTCGTCTCTGGAGTTGGCAGACATGAGGACAGATTGATAAGCTTTGAGCTCGCATTAAGGGATGCGGGCATCGAGAGGTTCAACCTGGTCCCCGTAAGCAGTATTCTACCCCCTGGGTGCGAGATTGTTGATAAGGAGGAGGGATTGAAAAAGCTGTTCCCGGGAGAAATTGTATTTTGCGTTATGGCAAGAATTACAAGCTGCGATGAGGGGAAGGAGATATTTGCGAGCATCGGAGCGGCAGTTCCGGATGATCGCAATGCCAACGGGTACATTGCCGAGCACAGCGGAGAGTGGTATGATGGCGCTGAAGGATATGCAAAGGTGCTTGCAGAGGAAATGCTGAAAACACAGGGTAATAAAGCCGCTAAAACCTACGGAATTACGGCAAAAGGCAGAGTTGAAAAGTGCACAACCGCAGTTGCGGCTGCGGTTTTCGTTATTTAAATTTCACAATCATTTTAAGTATATTGATTATTGATATTTGACATGGACAGGATTGAAAGACTTGTCAGAAACGTGAACAAACCTGCAAGATTAAGCATTCACAGGGCAAAACTCTATACAGACTCAATAAAGCGTACAGAGGGAGAACCTGCGATTATCAGGCAGGCAAAAGCCTTGAAAAACATTCTCGAGAACATACCCATACAGATTCTCGATGGTGAGCTGATTGTCGGAACCATGCTTCCCGATCCTCCCGGGGCGATTCTTTTTCCCGAAGGTGTGGGGTTGAGGATAATAAATGAACTCGATTCTCTCCCCACCAGAGATACGAACAGATTGCTGGTGGATGAGGAAGAAGCGAGGATTCTCAGAGAAGAAATAGCTCCTTACTGGTATGGAAAGACGATCGAGGCCTTTGCATATCCACTGATGCCTGATGTGATGAACGTGCTGTACACGGGTTCTGTTTTCGTGCTGACAGAAATGGCGGGAATATCTCATGTGGCAGTAAACTACCCCTATCTGATGAGAAGGGGTTTCAGACTGTTTCTTGAGGAGAGTAAGAAAAGATTAAAGGAGCTGGAGGAGAAAGGTGTTTATGAGGGTGAGAAATATGCGTTCTACCAGGCTGCAGGAATAGTTTCGGAGGCTGTAATCAACTACGGGCTGAGGTATGCCGAACTTGCGGAGAAGCTGGCTGAAGAAGAGAAAGATGACAGAAGAGAAGAACTCCTAAGAATTGCAGAGATATGCAGAAAGGTTCCCGCTGAAAAACCGGAGAGCTTCTGGGAGGCTGTTCAGTTTCTCTGGATCGTTCAATCTGCACTTCATCAGGAGAACTATGAGCAGGCAATCTCAATGGGGAGAATAGACCAGTACCTGTTCCCGTTCTTTCAGAAAGACCTCAGGGAAGGTAAAATAGATAGGCAAAGAGCATTTGAGATTCTGGCAAATCTCTGGATAAAGACAAACGAGATAGTCCCCCCGTTCGACTCTCTGCTGGAGCAGTTCTTCAGCGGTCAAACTACGAATCAGGCTCTAACAATAGGCGGGTGTGATATCTACGGAAGGGATGCGACCAACGATCTGACGTACCTCATGCTCGAGGTTACGGACAGACTGAGGTTGAGACAGCCAAATGTTCATGTTAGAGTCAGCAGGAGAACACCCGATGATTTTCTGAACAGGCTGGCTGAATCTATAGCTTCAGGCTGCAATGCACTGGCTCTGTTCCACGATGATGTGGCGGTGGAGGCTCTGAGACTGGCTGGAGTGAGCGATGAGGATGCGTGGAATTACACCACTGTTGGCTGTGTGGAGATTGCACCTTTCGGTAACAGCTTCACCTCAAGTGATGCTGCGCTGGTCAACATCGCAAAAGCCCTGGAATACGCCATGAACGGTGGAAAGGACATGCAATTCGGTTACGAATTTGGATTAAAAACTGAGAAGCCAGAAACACTTGAAGACCTGATTGAAAACTTCAGGATCCAGCTCTCCCACATCATCGGGCTTGTTGTAAAGGGGTGCAACATTCTTGGCTATGCAAATGCCGAGGTCAAACCAACACCACTCCTGTCTCTGTGCATCGAAGATTGTTTTGAGGCTGGATTGGACGTGACAAGGGGTGGTGCGAAGTACAACTTCACCGGAATACAGGCTGTTGGTGTTGCCGATGTAGGGGACTCTTTTGCGGCTATTGAAGAGGCTTTGAAGCTCGGTTACTCAATGGACGACATCATTGAGGCGTGCAGAAAGAACTTCGCTGAGTGTGAGGAGCTTCATAAACTTCTGAGCGAAAGTCCGAAGTACGGCAACGATGACGACAGGGCGGACAGGTATGCAAGAATGGTTCTTGAATATTACTGCAATGAAGTGAACAGGCACAGAAACTTCAGAAACGGTCATTTTGCTGCAGGCTGCTATCCCATGACGACAAACACCGGCTTTGGCTTCTTCACCTCAGCCCTTCCATCGGGCAGGAAAGGTGGCGAACCGCTCAACCCGGGTGTTGGCCCATCTACTGGAAGAGACCGGGAGGGGGTTACAGCGATCATAAAGTCGGCATCAAAGATAAACTATGCAAAACTGCCGAATGGCGCATCCCTCACCCTAAATCTGAGCAGTGATGTTCTGGGTGCGAAGGGGTCGGCTGTTGTTAAGGCCCTTATAAAGAGTTTCATAGATCTGGGTGGAATGCACATTCAGTTCAACATACTGAATGAGGATGTCCTCAGGAAGGCCCAGAAAAATCCGGAGGAGTTCAGATGGTTGCTTGTGAGGGTGGCAGGATGGAGTGCGTACTTTGTTGAGCTGTCAAAGCCTGTGCAGGACGAGATAATCCGGAGAATTTCATGCAGGGTTTGATGAAGGGCAGAATTTTCAGAATACAGAGATTTTCAATACACGATGGATATGGCATCAGGACGACAGTCTTTCTCAAAGGCTGTCCTCTGAGGTGCATCTGGTGTCACAACCCGGAATCTCAGAAATTCGATATCGAGGTTGGGTACAAAATCGAAAAATGCAACCTGTGTTTCAGGTGTGGAGGGATATGTGAGGCAATCGGGCATGCTGATGGCGTTGAGATAGACAGAGGACGGTGCGATGGATGCGGAAGATGTGTTGAAATTTGCAGTGCTGGGGCGTTTGAGCTTTACGGATTGGATGTTGGTGTGGAGGATGTCATGAATCTGATCGAGAAAGATGCTGTGTTTTACAAAAATTCAGGCGGAGGAGTGACTTTTTCCGGTGGCGAGCCCTACTTTCAACCGGACTTTCTGCTTGCTCTGCTCAAGGCCTGTAAAAATATGGGGATAAACACCGCCGTTGACACCTCTGGATATGCAAAGTGGAGCACCATAGAGAGAACTCTTCCGTTTGTTGATTTCTTCCTTTATGATCTGAAGGATTACAGGGATGACAGGCACAGAAAATTTTGCGGAGCGGGAAACGAGCCAATCATTTCCAACCTGAAAAAACTCATCGATGCTGGAAAGGAGGTGATTGTGAGGATACCCGTTGTTCCGGGGTACAACTTCGAGAACGGAGATTTTGAGGGGTATTTTAAGGTTCTTGAAAATACAGGCTGTGAGAGGGTGGATGTCCTGCCCTTCCATTCCCTCGCCGTGGACAAGTACAGATGGTTGGGAAGGGACTGGGATTTTCCCGACATTACCAGAAGGGCGAGAGAGATGTCCGAAGAATTTGCCCGGTTTCTGGAGAAAAGAGGAATGCAGACATCCATTGGAGGATATTTCTGAATAAGAGCTAGCAGTTGTAGTGCCTTTTTACCCTTATAACTCCATCGAGCCGGAGTAAATCCTCCTCTTTTCCCGCATATCTTACGATGTAGTCGTAATCGTAAAAAATTTCATGCACTTCATCACAAATTTCCCTTAATGTTTTTTCCACCGCTTCCCTTTTTGAATGATCCACCCAGACTTCCAGATACATGTCAGCGGGTTCGTTCAATTTAATAAAAATTTTTCTGTTTTGCTAATCAGAAATTCGAAAATCGAAAGGAAATTTTAAAGTTCTATGAATCAGAGATATTAACATGAAACCCGTCGAGCTGAAAGATGGTGTATATTGGGTTGGTGCAATTGACTGGGACGAGAGGGATTTTCACAATTTTGTGACTGAACGTGGGCTGACGTACAATTCATATCTCATCATGGACGAAAAGGTGACGCTAGTTGATACCGTAAAGCACAAATTCGTTAGACAGTCAATGGAGAGGATCAGAAAGGTTGTAGAACCATCGGAAATCGAATACATTGTTGTCAACCACATCGAACCGGATCACTCAAGCGGTTTGCCCGACACGGTGAAGATAGCGAAAGATGCGACAATCATCTGTACGCAGAGGGCGAAGGATGGATTATGCAGGTATTATGACTGTGACGGCTGGAACTTTCAGGTTGTGAAGGGTGGAGATGAACTTAAAATCGGTAGAAGGACCCTGATGTTCGTGGATATGACGATGCTACACTGGCCCGATAGCATGGCAACGTATGTGAAGGAGGACAGGCTTTTGCTGTCAAATGATGCATTCGGTCAGCATATAGCCAGTGGAGGGAGATTTGATGAGGATATTGGGGTTGATGAAGCTCTGAAGTGGGCCAAAATCTATTACGCTAACATTCTGATGCCCCTGTCCGGGCTGATCAAGAAAAAACTTGCGGAAATTCAGAATCTCAATCTGGAAATTGACATGATAGCTCCCAGCCATGGGGTTGTGTGGAGGAATCCAGCAAAGATAATCGAGGCTTACTCAAGGTGGTCAAACTTCGAGTCGGAAAATAAGGTTGTTATCGTCTATGATTCGATGTGGCACTCAACAGAGGCAATTGCGAGAGCCATTGCAGACGGTGTTGAGAGCGAAGGGGCAGAGGTTAGAGTATTCCATGTCAGAAAAGATCACTGGACCAGTATAGTTACCGAGATTCTCGATGCTAGAGCGGTAGCTGTTGGATCACCAACGATCCACAACGGACTTTTCCCCACAGTTGCAGGGTTTTTGACGTACCTGAAAGGCCTGAAACCGCAGAACAAGAAGGGTCTCGCCTTTGGATCATACGGATGGAACGGAAATGGGGTAAAAGAAGTTCATAGAATACTGGAAGAGCTGAAATTTGAGATGCTGGAACCCTTCATGGTGAAGTTCAGACCAACGAAGGAAGAGCTTGAAAAGGCTTTCGAGATGGGGGCGGAGCTGGCGAAATGATACTCGGTATATCGGGCAGTCCAAGAAAAAAAGCAACTGAGTACGTTCTGTTAAAGGCACTCAAAATGCTTGAGGAGATGGGTTTCGAGACCGAGTTTTTCACTGTGAGGGGAAAGGAAATAAAGCCCTGTCAGCACTGTGACTACTGCCTGAAGCACAAGGAGTGCAGAATCAGGGATGATATGCAGAATCTTTACGCTGTGTTTGGGGAAGCAAGTGGAATCGTTATGGCAACTCCAGTTTATAATGGCGGTGTCAGTGCGCAGATAAAAGCGGTAATGGATAGATGCAGGGCTCTTGTGGCTGCCGATTACGATTTTTTCAGAGGGAAAGTGGGAATGGGTATTGCGGTTGGTGGGGACAGAATAGGTGGGCAGGAGGCAGCTCTACAGCAGATCATAACTTTCTACATTCTGAACGGAATTATTCCGGTTAGCGGTGGATCTTTTGGAGCGAATCTTGGGGCCACGTTCTGGAGCAGGGACACGCTCGAGGGGGTGAAGGGGGATGAGGAGGGTTTCAGAAGTCTGAGAAAAACGGTTAAGAGATTTGCATCAGTATTAAAGATGATGGAAGGTGTGTGATATGGAGGGGAGGAAAAAGAAAAGGGTTGCGTGGGGAATTACCGGAAGTGGGGACAGATTGCAGGAGACAGTCGAGGTCATGAAGAAGATCAGGAAACAGTATCCGGAAGTTGAGATAGCTGTGTATTTATCCAAGGCCGGAGATCAGGTTATTAAGCATTATAAACTTGTTGGCGATCTAAAGGAGAATTTTGGTGCTGTAAGAGTTGAGATTGACGCAAACACACCATTTCTGGCAGGACAGGTTCAGGTGGGCAGATACGAGTTTCTTCTGATAGCTCCCGCAACATCCAACACAGTAGCTAAGATTTCAATGGGCATCGCAGATTCACTGCTTTCGAATGCAGCGATAATGGCTCTAAAGGCTTTCATTCCTGTCTACGTCATGCCCTCCGATTACAGAGAGGGGGTGGTGGTTACAAGGTTGCCTGATGGAAGGGATCTGAAGATAAGGGTCAGAAAAGAAGATGTGGAGCACGTGAAAAAACTGGCCGAAATGGATGGAGTGCACATTCTCGAAAAACCGGAAGACATATTTGGCGTTTTCGAAAGGCATTTTGGAAAAGCTTAAAATTTTTGAGCATAAATTTTTCAGTGTCAGCAGAAGGCCTGATCTCAGAGTTTTACGTGGATAAAAAAGGGGAAATAATACTGGTTACGGTTTTCGTTCCTGAGGAAAGGGAGAACCTGATAAGAATGTACGAGGAATACGATCCGGAAAGTAGGTGCTGTGGACTTCCTCCAAACACCAGAAACGGGATTGAAAGCTGGATTGATGCTCTCCACAAAAATGGTTATGGCTTCATTGCAAAACTCGGTGACAGGGTTATCGGACATATTGCGGCGGTTCCTGAGAACAGTGAAGCAGAGTTTGCGATTTTCATCCATCCGGATTTTGTGGACAGGGGTATTGGTGGCGAGCTCATAAGATTTGCTTCAAGAGTCATGAGGGAGAAGGGCGTCAGGAAGCTCAAGGCAATAACGGAAAGAACCAACAGAAGAGCGATCGAGACATACAGACATCTTGGCTTTTTGGCGGTTAGCAGAGATCCACTGTACGTTTATTTTGAAAAGGAAATATGAAGGTGATTGCAGTTCCAGAAGCGATTGAATGCATAATTCTTGGCAGATTGAACAGGTTCGTCGTCGAAATCGAGATTGATGGCAGAGTAGCCAGAGCGCACATAAACAATACGGGAAGACTTAAGGAACTCCTTTTCAGAGGCAACAGGGGTTTTTGTTTTAAAACGGAAACCAAAAAGACAGACTACAGGCTCTTTGCTGTAAAGTGCGAATCCGGATACGCCTTGATTGATACCCAGATTCAGATGAAAGCTTTTGAAAGGGCTATCAGAACGATTGATTGGTTGGATGTGAGAACGTTCGTGAGAAACGTGAGGGTTGATGAATCGAGAATAGACTACCTTCTCGTAGGAAAAGAAGAAGTCTTTGCAGAACTGAAAAGTGCCGCTCTCAAGTCTGGAGACTACGCAATGTATCCGGACTGCCCGACAGAGAGAGGGAGGAGGCATGTTCAGACATTGATTGATCTTGTGGGGGAAGGAAAAAAGGCTGTGATAGTGTTCATCGCTGCAGTTCCTTCAGTCAAGGCTTTCAAGCCCAATATGGAAGCGGATGAGATGCTTTACTCTCTTCTCGTAGAGGCAAAAAAAGCGGGAGTGATGATGAAAGCCCTTCATCTCGAGTACGGGGATGGATTCGTTTTCCTCAGAAACCCTGATCTTCCGGTTGAGATTTAATCTTTGTTATGTGAAGGTTCAGAATTCGTCAAGTTCCCTTTTTATTCTGGCATAAAAAAGCTCCAGAAATCTGTGCCGGTCTTCGGCAATTTCTCTTGCAGTATCCGTATAAAGTTGATCCTTAAGCCTCAGAAGCTTTTCCTCAAAGTGCTTTAGCGTGTCATGTATACTTCTTCCTCTCTCCCCGCTGTACAGGAATGCTCTTGCAACGCCTATTGCCCCCATTGCATCAAGCTTGTCGGCGTCGCTCAGAACCTTCGCCTCAAGTGTTCTTGGCTCTATGCCGGATGAAAAGGAGTGTGCCTCAATTGCATGAACAACCGAACTCACGAACTTGTAATCTCTTCCCTTCAGAATCTCCCGTGCCTTCTTTGCAGATTCAACGGCATGGTTCTCTGCATCCCGTGCAATATCATGCAATCTCGCTGCAGTCAGTACGACCTCGAGATCGGCCCCCTCCCTCCTCGCTATGAATTCTGCCAGTTTCATAACTCTCTCCACATGTCCTTCATCATGGGAAGACATCAGGGAATTTCCTGACCAAAAAAATTTAATTGATTGTGCTTGAGATAGGGTGATGAGTGATGAGGCAAAGATTATCGAACTTGAAGATATTCCCGGAGTTGGGCCTGAAACGGCGAAGAAGCTGAGAGATGCCGGTTTCTCAACCGTCGAGGCGGTTGCCGTTGCATCTCCTTCAGAACTTGCAAGTGTGGGTGGAATTACTGAAGGCAATGCGGTCAAGATAATCCAGGCAGCGAGGAAGCTGGCGAACATCGGTGGATTCGAAAGTGGAGACAAGGTTCTGGAAAGGAGAAAGGCGGTGAGGAAGATAACAACGGGGAGTAAGGATCTTGACGCCCTTCTGGGAGGTGGTGTGGAGACTCAGGCCATAACGGAGTTCTTCGGTGAGTTTGGAAGTGGTAAAACACAGATTTGCCACCAGTTGGCGGTGAATGTCCAGCTTTCTGAAGATCAAGGAGGGCTTAACGGTTCAGTAGTGATAATTGATACCGAAAACACCTTCAGGCCTGAAAGGATTATTCAGATGGCCGAGGCGAAGGGGCTTGATGGCAACGAGGTTTTGAAGAACATCTATGTCGCTCAGGCGTACAACTCCAATCACCAGATGCTGCTCGTTGATAACGCCAAAGAGCTGGCTGAGAAACTCAAAAAAGAAGGCAAGCCGGTGAGGTTGATAATAGTAGACTCCCTCATGTCTCACTTCAGAGCGGAGTACGTCGGAAGGGGAACTCTGGCCGACAGACAGCAGAAACTCAACAGACATCTGCACGATCTCATGAAGTTCGGAGAGCTCTACAATGCTGCCATAGTTGTAACAAACCAGGTTATGGCAAGACCGGATGTTATGTTCGGAGACCCGACAAAGCCTGTTGGAGGGCATATTGTTGCACATACGGCCACATTCAGAGTTTATCTCAAAAAGAGCAAGGATGACCTCAGGATTGCAAGGTTGATTGACTCACCACACCTGCCAGAAGGAGAAGCAATTTTCAAGGTTACCGAAAGGGGAATAGAGGACGCAGAAGAGGACAAAAAGAAAAGAAGGAAAAAATAATTTATTCTTCAACAACTCCACCAACAACCTCCATCAGTTCTTGCGAATCGTTCTCATCGCCGTACTGGTTAACAAGCCTGATTATCTCTCTCAGGTCCTTAACACACTCCTTAGTGTGCTGAACAGCGCTCTTTACAGCATTTCTGACGTCCTTCATGGCTTCAAAACCCTGTTGTGGGGTCTCAATTCCCATCACCTTTTCTTTTGCTTCGTTGATTCTCTCAAGCGCTTTTTCTCTGTCTTCTGAGTACTTATCCAGCCAGTTCTCCAGCATTGTTGTGTCCTTGCCCTCTTCCTGGAACTTTGCAATCTTCTCCTTAACAAAGTCTTCTATTCTGTCTCCTCCCTCCACGAACGTTTCAAGCCTGTCAAGCACCGCTATTATCATGCTCTTCTGAAGTGAAACTTTCGCATCGATCCAGATACTCCGTGCATTTTTCATTGCCTCCCTGTACTCCTCAACCGTCTGCGCACTTTCAATCTGTTCCTTTGCGTTGATCAGGTCTGTTATATGCTCGTTGATTTCGCCAATTATCTGATCCTTCATGCTCAGATTACTGTCCTCGAGTTTCTCCTTTATACTCTCAAGGGATGCAACTCCAAAGTCCACCATTGCAACCCCGAGATTCTTTGCCTCATCAAGTGTATCGTTGTTCAGCACCAGACCAAATCTGTGCCACTCTCTCACCTTCTTCAGCACTCCGGTGGTCTCTTTCATTTTTTCTGCATACATACTCCCATTCCCAACTGCCATAGCTGCTGGCATTAAGATCGCCAGCAGGGCAAAGATTGCCGCCAGCCTTCCAAACCTTCCGCCAACCATGTCGCATCACCGGTATAGGGTTGAATCTCAAAAAATATAACGAAACTTTCGCTGTTCTGTTTTCAATTTTCTTTCAAAATCTTTACATGGCTTTACAACTCTTTTTAATCCACGCTGAAACTTTAAATTCGTTATTTCTCACTTGAAAAATTTTTCAAGCGGGTTGCTTTTATACCGTGCTTCAAGAACAGCTATGCCGTTTTCAATCAGAACTTTTATGGCATCTGAAATGTTCTCATTTTTCTCAGTTCCGACAATCAGTGCGGATTTGGTGACAGAAACACTGAAACCGTGGTCTTTCAGAATTTCTCCCGCCTTATCCGGATTGCTGACCTTCAGCAGCATCTCTGTCGAACCCACAAGTGACTGCAGATCCTTTTCTACCAGCATCCTTCCCCCTTTCACTATGGCCACCCTGCCCTCCTCGAAGTTGTGAATTTCATCGAGAATGTGGGTTGAAAGGAGAATGGACTTTTTCTCCTCCAGCATCTCAAAAATTCTGTCTCTGAGAGCCATAACTGACTCGATGTCAAGATTGCTGAAAGGTTCATCGAGAATCACAACTTCCGGATCGTGAAGGAGGGTTCTGGCAATTGCCAGCCTCTTTCTCAAACCTCTACTGAGTGTTCCTGCCATTTTGTTTCTGTACTCACTCAATCCAAAATTCTCTAAAATTTCCCGGATCCTGTCCTCCCCTATTCCATATATTTTTGCAAAGAACTCCATGTTTTTGAGAACTGTAAGGTCCGGGTAAACTCTTTCACCTTCCGGCAGGTAACCCAGTCTGGATTTGACTCTCTCATCCTCCCAGATATCAACACCGTCAATCATGACCCTGCCCTTCGTCGGCGGCAGGATTCCGGCAACAACTCTGAAAATCGTGGTTTTTCCACTTCCATTTGGTCCCAGGAGAATGTAGATTTCTCCCCTACCAATCCTGAAATTCACATTGTGGATAACCTCTCCATCTCCGTATCCGGCGCTAACGTTTTTTACATCAATCAAGGGATCACCTCAGTTTACGATAAAGCTCAGCCTGTTAATCGTTCTTTTCAGTGCAACTGTCAGTAGCAGTGAAACCACAAACGCAAAACCTCCGAGCAGCTCGACAGCCATGAAAAATATGGCCGGAGAGTGGCTGAGGCCCACCACAAAGAGGGCGATTGGAAGGAGTCCTGCAAGACTACCCCACTTTGTGGCCTGGGAGCTTTTCGCTCTGACGCTTATGAGGAGTGCCAAAGGCAGTGCGAGGAGCATCATGGAGAGGGGAAGAACTGTTATCATCGTGAGATAACCCGACGTCGGAGTCCAGAGCCGTGAGGTGTTCATCCAGTACAGTATTTCTATCGCTGCGGTATTGACAGCTCCGCTCAAAGCCACCGTTGCACCTGCGATACACATGCAGAACAGGATTTTTCCGTAGATTATGTCCTCGTCTCTGAGAGGTGTGGAGAACAGCACTTCCATCGTTTTGTTCACCCTCTCCGTCATGAAGGACTGAACAACTGCGTTGTAGGTTGTTATGTATGCGAAAATCTGAATTACAATGGGAATCTGGGCAATCAGAACTGCCATGGAGATTGCAGCATCCCCAAGCCCGTCTACATCGGTATGGGAAAGCCCGAAAAACTGTGGAGAGGATTTGATCTGGTTTATCGCAATTGCTCTTGACTGAGGAGTGAGCACAACACCGTTGGTCAGCACAACTGCTGTAAGGAGGAGTACAAGGATCAGCGGCGGGATTATGTGGCTGTAAAGGTAGGAGGGATTCTCCCTAAGCGTCCAGAGCTCTTTTCTGAAAATTACACCCATCATCAACCATCCCCCGGTCAAGTATGAACATCATCTCATCCGTCTCCACGAAAACACCATCCACATCAGTAGTGTACACCCAGACTTTTCCGTAAGTGCTTGTGAACAAACCGAAATTAATTTTACCGGCAGATATCCCGAGCAGTCTTGCTCTGAGTACACCTCTAACATCCACAGGGAACATGCTTTTCACTTCAAGCTGCCTTTTCCTGAACAGGTATTTTACCAGCAACTTGCTGTTGTCGACCTTCAGGTCATAGGGCAAAAAAATCAGGGACAGCAAAAGCAGAGACGCCAGAAACACCGAGATGTAACGGAGGTCAATGGCACTCACAAAGATGATTGATAGCAGGAGGGTTGCAAGGACTGAAATGTAAAGTTTTTTCATGCTCCATCCTCCAGCAGAGTTTGAATATTCACAATCCCCTCACCCCCTTCCAGTTCAACAAAACCGTTGAGCAGCAGCCATGTTAATGCCCCCTTCAAGTCCCTTTCCAGAATGTTGATGGACACTTCGTCGTATACATCGGATAGAACAGCCAGAATTTCATGAAAGTCCACCGGTGCCCTCTGAATTATGGTCTCGTAGATTAATGCTAGGGTTGGATTCAGCACGCATATTTTCCCTGTGAGAGGGCTGAAAGTCAGTATTCTGCCATCATCTTCCTTCCGGTATTTGTTGACCATGAAGGGTTTCACCAAACTTTTGCTGAAATCAAGTTTCTCTATTTTTTCTTTTATATATTCAATTCTGTTCATGCCCCATCACCCGGCAAACCTCTTTTTCAAGGTCTAGTAACTCTTTGCTGCTCAAATTTCTGAGATTGATGATGTTCTCGTCACTCGCCCTTGTTAAAAGCAGTTTTGAGAGTTTTACAAAATCCGTCTCCGAATTAATATTTTCGGATCACCATCAGACCACCGTTCTATGCAATAACAACAACCAGTGCCGCCGCTGCAGCAACCACAACCACTGCTGCTGCCGCAACCACAGCAGCAACTGCCACGGCAACAGGTCCGTAAACGGCGTTGTATGTCATTCCCACTTCTCCTCCCACAGGTGGTATGTAGTTTGCTGTCATGATATAATGAATCAATGTGGAAAATATTAACTTTTCTATTAGATAAAAATAGACATCATAGTGATCATAAACTGTTCGGTGACCAAAATTGCTGCTCCATTAGCATCTATAATGTAATTTTATTTTATCTGCTGTGAGATCTTACCTCCATCTTTATTTTTAAACAGGCAAATTAGGTAAAATTTAAGTATTGGCCAAATATCAAGTATAATTGGTGATGAAATGGTAGCTGTTGTTGGAGTCGGGTATTCGGGTTTTAACTCCACCACACCCGACCTGAGCTGGAAGGAAATCATGTATGAAGCGGCTTTAAGGGCCTACACCGATGCAGGTGTCAACCCGCGGAGAGATGTGGACAGCTTCATAACGTGTGCTGAGGACATCTATGAGGGTTTTGCAATTTTCGACGAGTTCGTTCCGGATCAGCTCGGGGCAGTGGTCAAACCTACCTGCACTGTATGCGGGGACTTCATTTACGGAGTGGCAACTGCGTACATGCACATAAAAAGCGGACTGGCGGACATCGCTGTTGTTGAAGCCCACAGCAAGGCAAGCGACATTCATGCTCTCGGAAACGTCATAAAATTTGCAATGGATCCGGTATGGCTCAGAAATGTTGGAAACGCTCATCCTTACTATCTGGCAGCTCTTGAGATGTTTCAGTACATGTCAGAAAGGTGCCTGGCCGAGGAGGACGTTGCTGGGGTTGTGGTCAAAAACAAAAATAACGCCCTGCTAAATCCGTCTGCACCGTATGCTGCCAATGTATCTCTTGATGACGTGATGGCCAGTCCAAAGCTCTTCGATCCAATGAAGAAGCTGGAGATCGCCCCGATTGCCGATGGATGTGTCGTCTTTGTTCTTGCCAGCGATGAAATTGCAAGAGAGCTGACAGACAGTCCTGTTTGGGTTAAGGGAGTTGGATGGTGGAGCGAAACCTACGGCTACGATACTGCGAGCTTCTCCGCCATGTATGCCTACAAGGCAGCAAAAATGGCCTACAGGATGGCAGGTATAGCAAATCCAGCAAAGGAAGTGGATTTTGCCGAGGTGGATGATAGATTTGCCTTCAAGGAGTTGCAGCACATCGAGGCGTTGCAACTGGCCGACAAATTTGATGTTGCGAGGCTTATGGCGGAAGGATACTTCGACAGAGATGGTGCACTGCCTGTTAACGTTTCGGGAGGGAGTCTTGGTGTGGGAAATCTCCTCGAGTGCACGGGTGGACAGAAAGCTCTTGAGGTGGTACTGCAGCTTCGTGGTGAGGCCGGGAAGAGACAGCTTGACGATGTTAATGTGGGTGTCGCTCAGGCATGGAGGTATCTGCCAACCCATAGTGGTGCAGTTGCAGTTTTCGGAGTGTGATGGTTATGGAAGTTGAGAGGATTAGTGGTTTGAAGTTTCACAAGAAGCAGGATGTGGCAATCGTTGGGGCCGGAATGACCACGTGGAAGAGGAGATTAAATGAAACCGGGAGAGAACTCAGCTACCTGGCTGTCAAGCAGGCCCTGGAAGAAGCTGGTCTGACTCTGGATGATATCGAAATGGTTGTAATGGGTTCAGCCCCTGACACGTTCGATGGTCTGCACCTAAAAGGAGAGTATCTCCTTGACGGCTCAGGTGGGAGCGACAGACCCTACATGAGAGTATTCGTGGGTGGGGGAACGGGAGTTTTTGCCCCCATTGCAGGATACTGGCATGTAGCAAGTGGTTTGGCAGATGTCTGTCTCGTGGTTTGTGAGGAGAAGATGTCTTCAAGCTATCCCCACCCGCAGTCGGCTTTCAAGTACATCTGGGATCCAATCCTTGACAGACCCCTGAACCCAAACCTGATCTGGATATTCGCCCTGGAGATGCGCCGCTATATGCACGTCCACAACATCAAGCATGAGGACATAGCTCTCGTATCCGTCAAGAACAAGGCAAATGCCCTGGACCATCCGTGTGCCCAGGTTGCGGAGAAGATAACCGTTGAGGATGTTCTGAACAGCGAGCCGATGGCTTTGCCTGTAAGAAGGCTGGATGTCTCTCCACCGAGTGATGGTGCCGCTGCACTGATCATGGTTGCCCCGCATATCGCCAGACAGCTCACAGACAACCCCGTGTGGGTTACTGGTGTTGGATGGGCACTTGATACAACATGGTGGACGAACAGAGACCTCTACTTCCCACGCTATGTTGCCGAGGCTGCTAAGATGGCGTACAGGATGGCACACGTAACAGATCCGAGAAAGGAGATCGATGTGGCTGAACCCTACGACCCCTTTGACTACAAGGAGCTTCACCACATGGAAGGTCTTGGTCTGGCTAAGAAAGGAGAGGCACCGATTCTGACGAGGGAAGGAGTTACCCAGAGAGATGGAGATCTTCCGACCTGCCCCTCCGGAGGACTGCTGGGAGTTGGTAATCCAATTGCAGCAACGATGGGTGTCAAGGCCTGCGAGATCTACTGGCAGCTAGCCTACAGAGCGGGGAAAAGACAGGTGGCAAAGGAGGTCACAACCGGGGTATGTCAGGCCTGGGGAGACCTGATGCAGGTTGGAACTGTTATGGTTATGTCAAACAAGAGGTGATATGATGGCTGTTGGCAAAAAGGAGATTGAATGCCCACCCTACGCTGAGGGAACACCTCTCAGTGACAGGGATATAAAAGAAAGGAAGGTAACCTACGTTGAGGATCACCCGGATATTCGATATTCATGGTCAGCCGGCCAGGCAATAAGCAAATTTCTCAACGGGTTGAAAGAGGGCAGGATTCTGGGGGTAAAGTGCAACAAGTGTGGCAGGATCATGGTGCCACCAAGAATGTTCTGTGAACTGTGTTTCAAGCCCATTGATGGATGGGTGGAGCTTGAAGACACCGGAACAGTACAGACATTTTCCATATCCTATATCGATCCTGATGCAAAGCCCTTGCCTGAACCAATCATTGTCGCTGTTATTGCGATTGACGGGGCCTCGCAAAACATGGGAATAATGCACATTCTGGACGAGGTAAAGCCCGAGGACGTTTACATTGGAATGAAGGTTAAGGCTGTGTGGAAGAGCGAAGAGGAGAGAGAGGGGGCGATTACGGATATAAAGTACTGGAAGCCTCTGGAGGGGTGAAGATGATCGAGAAGATTGTTAATCCAAGAGAATTGAGGCACTGGGATGGTAAAATTGAGCTTTACTGGATATACACCAGTGGAAAGGCTGGAGATGAATTCTTCAAAAAGCTCAGGGATGAAGGAAAGTTCATTGCAGCCAGATGCAAGCAATGCGGTAAGGTTTACTTCCCGCCCAGAATCTACTGTGAGAGGGACTTCAGCGATACAGAGTTCGTTGAGGTGAGTGGCGAAGGTAGCGTGAGAGCATTTACAGTTGCAAAACTTGACCCATACGAAAACCCACTGGAAGAACCGCAGATTTATGCCGTGATAGATATGGATGGGACTGATGGCTGCCTGATTCACCTGCTAGGTGAGGTAAAGCCCGAGGACATAAAGGTGGGAATGAAAGTTAAACCGGTTCTGAAGCCCAAAGAAGATAGAGAAGGTGCGATTACTGACATTATGTACTTTAAACCTGTCTAAATTTTTATTTTTTGAGGTGATAAGATGAACTTCGAATTTACCGATGAGCAGAGGATGATTGCCAACGCTGCGAGAGACATAGCAAAGGACTTCCCGCCCGAGTACTGGAGGGAGAAGGAGGAGAACGGAGAGTTTGCTGAGGAGTTCTTCAGAGCAATTGCGGATGCGGGCTTCATGGGTATAGTGATTCCGGAGGAGTATGGGGGAAGCGGTTACGGAATGACAGAACTGCTAATAGCGATGGAAGAGCTGGCAGCGAATAACTGCGGAATGGCAGGTGTTTGGTACCTTGTCCTGACGGAGTGTTTTGGCGCCCTCACGATCGTCAGGCACGGAACCGATGAGCACAAGGAGAAATACCTCCCCAAAATTGCAAGGGGTGAGATGGAGTTCTGCATGGCTTTAACCGAGCCGGATGCAGGAACGAACACTCTGGCAATAAGAACCACAGCGGTTAAGGATGGGGATGAGTGGGTCATTAACGGAAACAAGATCTTCATCAGCGGTGCTGACAGGGCAAAGGGGATGCTGATAATCGCCAGAACGACTCCGAGAGAGAAAGCGGAGAAGAAGACGTATGGAATAAGCCTTTTCCTTGCAGATCTGCCTAACGATGCGGTGAAGGTAAATCCTATCCCAAAGCACGGTATAAACTATTCCAAAACCTGCGAAGTTAGCTTTAACGGCCTGAGATTACCGGAAAATGCTTTAATACCACCGCTGGATGGGGGGTGGTACCACCTCCTCGACACCCTGAATCCTGAGAGGATGAGCTTCACAGCAGCAGCGATAGGAATAAGCAGGCTTGCAATAAGCAAGGCTGTGGAGTATTCGAAGCAACGGAAAGTTTTTGCTGATCCAATCGGCAGCTATCAGGGCTTGCAGTTTCCCCTGGCGGAGGCTTACGCTACACTGGAATGTGCGAGGTTGATGAACTTTAAGGCTGCGACACTCTATGATGGCGGGGCGAACTACAGGGATGTTGGCAAAGCAGCGAACATGGCGAAGGCTGTTGCGGTCGAAGCTGGAATCAAGGCGGTTTACTGGGCAATGCAGACCTTTGGCGGTTACGGCTACGCAAAGGAGTACGATGTGGAGAGGTGGTGGAGGGAGATCAACCTGATTCGACTGGCTCCGGTAACGCAGCAGATGGCACTCAACTTCATAGCGGAGCACATCCTCGGCATGCCTAAGAGCTACAGGACGTGAGAATATGGCTGCGGTAGAGTACAGGGAGGAGGACGGAATTCTGTTTGTGAAATTCAACAGACCTGAAGCTCTGAATGCAATAAACAGAGAATTCGTGAGAGGGTTAAGAAATGTCGTTGAATACGCCAGGGAGAACAAAAGCGTCAGAGTAATCGTAATTACCGGAGAGGGAAAGGCATTCTGCGCCGGGGCGGATATAAAGATGTTTTCAGAGTCTTCTCATTTTGCTGCCAGAAATACGATCGAGGAGCTGGGCAGAGTACTTGAGGACATGGAAGATCTTGAGGTTCCTGTAATTGCTGCAGTAAATGGATTTGCGCTGGGTGGAGGTTGTGAGGTTGCAATGGCGTGTGATATCATAATAGCGAGCGAGAAGGCGAGCTTTGGTCAGCCGGAGATCAATCTGGGAATAATACCCGGTGCAGGAGGAACGCAGAGGCTGGCAAGGCTTGTGGGATGGAAGAAGGCAATGGAGCTCTGTCTGACTGGAGAAAGGATCTCTGCTGAGGAAGCCTACAGACTTGGACTTGTGAACAAGGTTGTGGAACATGAGAAGCTGATAGACGAGGCGAAGAAACTCGCAGAGATCATCAAGAGCAAGTCCCCCTATGCCGTAATGCTTGTCAAACAGGCTGTGAACAGGGGATACAAGATGAGCCTGAAAGACGGCATAATGTACGAAAGAGACCTCTTTACGATATCTTTCTCCTCTAAAGATGCTGAGGAGGGTATAAGGGCGTTTGTTGAGAAAAGAAAAGCTGAATTCAGGAGGGACAGGGAATGAAAAAGTTTCTGCTTATTTTTTTAATTTCCGCCCTTTTTCTCGCCTGTGCTCAGCCTGAGGAGACGAAACAGGTTGAGAAAATAAAGATAGGAGTTCTTGTCCCTGAAACAGGGTTGTACTCATCAGCCGGAGTGGCGATGAAGAATGCCGCACAACTTGCTGCAAAGCATGCTGGAAATGTCGATCTTGTTTTTGCAGACTGTGGTGACACTCCTGAAAAGACGAAGACGGCATTCGAGTTTTTGGTTTCGCAGAACGTGGATGCGATTGTGGGGGCGTATTCAAGTCCCCAGGCGATGGTGGCTGCTGATGCGGCAGGGGAGAACAGGGTTGTTTACATTGTCAGCGTGGCATCGACGGGTGTTATAGAGAAAAAAGTGGCTGCGGGGAACAGGTACGTTTTCAGAACATCTTACAATACCACGTACTGGGGAATGCTTGCAGCAGAGTTCTTGAACCTGTCCAAACCCGAAAAGTACTACTTTGTTGGATATGATCCGCTCAGGACGTTCAATCAGGGAATGCTCGCATCAATTAAGAAGATCTACGGCGATCCTGAAATGGAGATATACTACAAATCGCCGAGTGTGGCTCCTGACGACTACAAAAACGTTGCAAAGCGGCTTGCTGAGGTTGTTGGGAAAAGAGACGTCATAATTCTTGGAGATCCGAGTGGAGTATCGATAAATTTCCTCAAAGAGTACAGAGCGAACGGTGGAAAGGGTATTGTTTACTCCGTCGGTGGAGCGCTGGCACTTCCTGCAACACTCAAAAAGCTTAACGCAGATTACACCGCATTCCAGGGTGCCGCACTTGAGGAGACTGAGAAAACCGATTTAACTAAAAGATACTTCGAGGAGTACAAGAATGAGTACGGAGAGGAGGCAAACAACTATGCAGGACTGCTGACGTACGATTCCATTCTGATACTGGCGAAGGCTTTCGAGAAGGGCGGAAAGGAGAAGCTTATTGAGACTCTCGAAAAGGGTGAGTTCGAGGGGGCTGCAGGAGTTTACAGGTTCAACAGCAACCATCAGGCATTGTGGGGGAGTGAGAAACTCAGAGGAGTTATAGGGGAGTTCATAAAGGGTAAGATTGAGGTTCTCTACCCTCCAGAATTCGCCACAGGCAATCCCGTGTGGATGGGATGATATCCCCCCTTCTTACAGCAATTTTCATTTCATTTTATTCCTCAGCTCTAATACTCAACTACAGAATAGGTGGCCTTCTCAATCTTTCCTTTGCTTCTCTGTACACGCTTGGAGCATATATGTTGGTTGCTGTCAACTCCAAATCCGTTGCGGCAGTATTTGCTTTCCTGATTTCATTCACGATTGCACTGGGCCTTGCGAAAATAACCGAGAGGCTTTCTGCAGGTGAAGCGACAATAGTTTCGCTCGGATTTGCCATCGGGATTGAAGAGACAATTAGAATTTACTTCAGAAGCTCGTACTATCAGATCATCGAGACGAACTACATTTCTGTGTTTGGGGAAGCTGTTGATGTCAACTGGATTTATGGCTCGGCAATTTTCCTCATGCTCCTCGCTTTTTTTACGTTCATTCAGATGTCTGCTTTTGGTCTGAAGCTCAGATTTGTTGAGGAAGATTGCGAACTGGCGGAGATATATGGAGTGAGGACAAGGAGGATAAGGCTTTCTGCGATAGCAATCACTTCAGGCCTGATCGGTGTTGCGGGTGCAGTTCTTGCTCCCACTCAGGCAATTTCACCGGCGATGGGATGGAGCGTACTCATCGTTTCTGTTGTGGTCGCAGCTATTGCGTCTCTTGCGGGAAATGCCGGTCTTAGGAAGTACCTCGCAACATTCCCGGTCGCACTGCTTTACATGCTTGTCATTCAGACGATGGGGTGGTTGGCTTGAAGACCGACATTCTTCTGCTTATTCTGATTCTCATCTCCCCTCTGTTCCTGAAAAATCACTTCCTGCTTTCAGTCATAACTCTGGCCGTAATCTACTCCTGCCTGTCCCTCTCATGGTACTTTATGGAGAGATATACCGGGTGGGTCAGTCTCTCCCATTCCATCCCATTTGGTCTGGCAGCATACGCACTTGCGGTGAATCCCTATCTGCTGATCCCTGCAATCGTCTTCACGATCCTGATTTTCTTCCTGATGTCTCTGCTCGGGAGGGAGAGATTTTTGTTTGGAACTTTGATCCTGACGGTGGTTTTCTGGTACCTGTCCCACTACATAGTTCTGAGCGAAAACGGAGAGCTTATCGGCGGAGAGGAGGGTTTTAGCTATGCGAGTATAGGGGTGCTAAATTCGTACATACTCTCATCTATAATTTTGCTTTCGGCATTTTTCCTTTTGCTCAGGATTTCGAAATCCTCTTTTGGCCTCAAAATCGCAGCTACCAGGGATGATGAGATTGCCGCCAGAAGCATTGGGATAGACGTTTTTAGAGTTAGAGCAATGAGCTTTGCGATTTCAGCAACTCTGGCTGCGATTGCAGGGATCTGTTACATACTTTACTTTGGACACGTTTCGCCAGATGTTTTCTCGATCGAGGTCGCACTCCTGCCCTTCATCGCAAGTCTTCTCGCAGGTAGCAGGTGGATTTCTCCAATTGCCGGAACATTTCTGGTGGTCATGGTTTCAAGGATGATGGGCATGGAAATACACCTTTTCCTCTACGCAGCGGTACTGATTCTTTCTCCAAAACTGAGCAGGTGGTGGAATGCTGAAGCTCATTGATGTTTCAAAAGTTTACGATGGAAACGCTGTGCTCAGGGGAATAAGTCTTGAGGTGGATGATCTTGTCGGGATCTATGGTCCGAATGGAAGTGGAAAGTCAACCTTACTCAGGATCATTGCGGGAATCGAAAGGCCAACCTGTGGGAGAATTCTTTTCGAAAATAAAGATATCACAGGACTGCCCCCTCAGAGAATCGCAAAAATGGGAATCGCCACGGTGTTTCAGATTCCCCGCCCCTTCAAGAGGATGACGGTTGTGGAGAACATTGCGGCTGTGGTTGCAGACAGGGGATACAGAGAGGCTGTAGATGAAGCATACAGAATCTGCAGGTTCATAGGTCTCGATGGTGTAACTGAAACTCTCGCTTCCAGGCTGTCGCAGGGTGAGCTGAAGCTTCTTGAAATCGGCAAAGCTCTGGCCCTTAATCCGAAATTCATGCTTATTGATGAGCCTTTTTCCGGACTCGATGTTGAAAATGCAAGAAAAGTTGTCAGGCTCGTCAGAAAAATAAAGAAGAAGGGGATTCCGGGAATAATCACGGCACACAGAATGAAGCTGCTCAGGGATGTTGCGGACAGATGCTACGAGATAAGAGGTGGAAAAATTGCTGAAAGCTGAGGAAATTACGGTGTCTCTCAATGGCAGAAAGATTCTGAAAAACGCCTCATGCTGGCTTGAGATGGGGGAGATTCTGCTGGTTGTCGGACCAAACGGAAGTGGAAAGTCCACTCTGCTCAAGGCTTTTATGGGTCTTGTGAGTCATGAAGGGAGGATATACTTCGATAACAGAGATATAACCGATCTCGAACCTTCGGAAAGGTTCAGACTCGGGATCACCCTTGCACCGGAGAAACTGAGGATTGCCAGAAATTTAAGTGTCACTGAAAACATAGAAATTGCTGGCAGCGTTGAGGAGGCTTTCGACCTATTCCCTGAACTGAGACCACTCGCGAACAAGAAGACAAAGACTCTCAGTGGTGGCGAAAGGCAGATGGTCGTTCTGGCGAGGGCTTTTGTTTCCAATCCCAGATATCTACTGCTCGATGAACCGTTCCACGGGCTACACAAAGAGATCAGGAGGAGGGTCATTGATTACATCAATAGTTTTTCAGCGAGATGCGGGGTTATCGTTGTTACTCACGACGAAATTGAGGAGATATTCTCCATCTCTGATAAAACCTGTATTCTGGCGGGAGGCGAGATACTATATTTCGGTGATAGTGCTGGGGCGGAGAAAATTGTAAGAGAGCTCTTTATCTAACTCGAAAACATTTAAACTTTCAGGATAAGTTTGTATGTGGAGTGCATTCAGTGCAGGGGTAGATTGAGGTGCTCTTTACCACGCTGTCCAATGCTGAAGCCCATGATAAGGGCTGTGCAGGTAGATACCGAGCTTTTCGGCTCCTCTCCACCGTCAATTTTTGTGGGGAGAATGAACTATCCAAACGTAAGGGTCTGTCCTGCCTTACCACCCGTTGTCGGAGACACTGCTATCTATGACACTCCTGAACTCTGGGTGGAAATGCCCATCGGGAGGATCCTGAAATTGAGAAACTCGCTGATTCTCTCTCAGCTTAATGCGAATGTGCATAAACCTTACAGCAGAGAGGTAGAGGTTGTTCAGGAACTCAGCCTTTACAACAGACCCGTTGAGGTGGAGGTTTCCCTTGAGAGGAGACCGAAACCGAGGATGTCATTTGACGAGTTGTTTCCGCCGATGGGACCATCTGCACCTGCAAAAGAGATTAAAATAGCCTCCACACCGAAAGCGCCCAGTGTCGTGGAAAAAGTTTATTACGATACCGATCTAAAGGCTATGAGCGCTGTAAAGCTGCTGTATGACAGGGGAATTGCTGTATCCCATATCCAGAAGCTTCTCTCTGCCGGGTCTCTTGGAATAAACAGAAAGCTCGTTCCCACAAGGTGGGCGATAACAGCCGTGGACGATGCGATCTCAAAACTCCTCATTGAGGAGGTGAAGGGCTATGAAACGATTGACGAATACAGAGTGTTCAGTCTGAAGGTTGAGAAAAATCTGTTCATGGCAGTTATGCTGCCAGAAGTCTGGAGTTTTGAGTGGGGAGAGGCGTGGTATCCCAATACCACGTGGAATAGGGGAGGTAGAGTTGTATGCATTACGGATTTTGAGGGGTACTGGGGAAGGAAAACCTATGCCTCTCTTGGAGGGTGCTACTACTCTTCCCGTCTCGCCACGGCAGAATATCTATCCCGGATTAAAAGACAGGCGGCTGTGGTTGTCTGGAGGGAAATATATCCTGATTTCAGGATCCCGCTGGGCGTGTGGTTCGTGAGGGAGATGCTGAGGAAGATGTACAGCAGGGGCTATGAAGAGTTCGACACCCTTGATGATGCTCTCAACTATCTCAGGAACCTCTCTGACTACGGTGTAGAGAGGTGGGTTGGGAGGTCTGGACTGCTTGAGGATAAAAGGAGGCAGAGGAAGTTATGGGAGTTCACGTGATAAGAAAGAAGACGGGCAGGGCTATGGGAAAAAGCAGGTTACCGGGTGTTGATTATACCATCAATCCCTACACGGGCTGCTCTCATGGGTGCATTTACTGCTACTCTCGACAGTACTGCCCCAGAGATGTTGGAGAGAGGTGGGGGAAGGTTGTAGTGGTGAAGAGCAACATCGTCGAGGTGCTGGCGGGGGAGATTAGAAAAAAGCCAAGAGGGAGAGTTGTACTCAGCACTTTGACCGACCCCTACCAGCCGGTGGAGAGAGAGGAAAGACTGACCAGAAAACTTCTCGAAGTGCTGTTGAACTCAAAATTCAAAGTTGGGATTCAAACGAAAAGCGATCTTGTGCTCCGGGATCTCGACCTTCTGCTTTCACATCCCGTGGATGTGGGTTTCACGATAACCACCCTCGACGAAAGTCTGGCAATGACTGTCGAGCCCGGAGCACCGGCACCGTTAAGGAGGGTCAAGGCTCTGGAGAAGCTGCATTATGAAGGTGTGAAGACGTGGATATTCCTCGGCCCAATTTTGCCTGACAGCGGGTTCGAAGATGTTGTTGAGGTCGCCAAGTCCCTGAGCATACCGCTGATATACGACAGATTCCGGATTAAACCCTTCATGAACTCAGCAGATCTGACGGAGATCGTAAAAAAATCGATGAGAACCGACTGGAGGAAGGTGTCGGAAAAAATTGAAAAAATGTACAGCAGGGCCATTCCAGCATTTCGGAGATAAGCTGTTATCTGAATGTTGCTATTTTGATTGTTTTGATTGGAAATTTTAGAAATCCAGCATTAAATTTTTTAATCTGAAACTTTTAAATCTAACCAGATGCTGAAGACCAGACCACCTCTGAGATTTGTATTCAGGCTTTTTTTATCGATAATCATAGGTGTGATAACAGGTTTTGCTTCATTTGCTCTGTATTACCTGACACAGTTTTTCACGAAACTGTTTCTCTACGGCATGGGTAATCTCACACTACCACGACCAGGTGGAGAAGTTGAGATCGTAAAATTCGATTATTACTTTGGTACCGTCCCACTATTTCTCCTCCCGGCTATTGGGGGGCTGATAGTGGGATTTGTGGCTTATAAGTTTGCACCCGAAACCGCCGGAGGTGGGACAGGGAAGATTATAGAGGCATTTCACAATTCTCGTGGTTTTGTTAGGGCAAGAGTGCCTGCAATCAAAACGGTAATATCAGCAGTAACTATCGGAAGTGGAGGGAGTGCCGGAAGAGAGGGGCCCATAACACAAATAGGAGGCGGGATTGGGTCAACGATTGCTACACTACTGAAGCTCTCCGACAGGGACAGGAGAATTTTGCTCGTAAGTGGTATATCCGGTGGGATAGGGAGCGTCTTTTTAGCTCCACTGGCGGGAGCGTTCTTCGGAATAGAGGTCCTGTATAAAAGGGACTATGAGGTGGATGCCCTAGTTCCGGCAATAGCATCATCAATAATCGCATACATAGTCTTGGAGATTCTGCTCTCCAACATTGCGGGCGTTCCTTTTGGGAAGATAAGTATATTCAGGGTACCCTCGCTATCGATAAACTCACCTGTAGAGTACCTAACGTATGCTGCGCTCGGGATAATCTCCGGAGCAGTCGGATTGCTGTACATTTTCAGTTATGATTTCACAAAAAGACTGTTCAAAAAACTCAGGGTTCCGGATTACATCAAACCAGCAATAGGTGGGCTAATTGTGGGAATCATGGGAATGCGCATTCATGAGGTGCTGGGGATAGGTTACGGATACGCCCAGATGGTACTGTCAGAGTGCACACAGTTTACAATAACATTTCTACTTGTTCTGGTATTCGCAAAGATTTTCGCAACAGTCCTAACAGTTGGCAGCGGTGGAAGTGGAGGACTATTTGCGCCCTCTCTTGTAATAGGGAGTTTCCTGGGTGGTGCGGTTGGCCTATTTTTTAATGGTGTGATGCCAGACATCGTCACCCAACCAGAAGCCTATGCACTGATAGGAATGGCATCCTTTCTGTCCGGAGCATCTAAAACGCCACTGACAGCAATATTTCTTGTTCTTGAGATTACAGGACAGTACGCACTGCTCCCGGCAATAATGGTCGCTTCCACGATCTCCTACATAATTACTAAAGATTACACGCTCTACTCCAACCAGGTTCCAACCAGAGTTGAAAGTCCTGCACACAGAAACGAAATGATCGTAGACCTTCTTGAAGATATCAGGGTGGGAGATGCCATGGTTTCGGCTGAAGATATCATAACTGTAAAACCAGATGATACGGCGCAACATGTTTTGAGACTCGTTGAAAAAACCGGGCATATAGGGTACCCGGTCGTAGAAGGGGGCAGGCTCGTTGGAATAATAACATTTGATGATGTAGAAAGGGTGCCCGTAGAAAATAGGGACAGGGTGAGGGTTGGAGACATCATGACGACAAGACTAATTGTAACATACCCGGATGAAGACCTTAGGTCAGCCCTAACGAAGATGGTAAGCCACAATATAGGAAGACTTTTAGTGGTCCCGAGAGATGATGAGTCAAAGCTACTGGGTATTATTACAAAAGCAGACATACTGAGAGCGTATGCAAAGGTCAGGTCTCAGCTTGCATCATCTTAGAAGTTCCAAAAAACTTTAATGACTTTATACACCACATTCACTGTGAATCTGAACCTGATCGAGGCTGCAGTAGCTGTGTTCGTAATCAACATACCCTTCGGATACTGGAGGGGTAATGTTGAAAAGCTCTCCAGGCAGTGGTTTCTGGCAGTCCACGTTCCCGTACCGATGGTGATTGCCATACGATTTCTTTCCGGTTTGGGGTGGAGCATTCTGAGCTTTCCCGTTCTGATTGCAGCCTTTTTTACTGGACAGTTTGCAGGAGGCAGAATTCACAGATTCATGGAAAAAAGATGCAGTGCCACCTCATGCCTGGTTATGGATGTGATAAGAAACCTGGGTTAAGTTTTTTATTACTGCAAATTTTTGTGCCCGGTTGTTAGGCTATCACATCGAACCTCTGATCGGCTGTAAAATAAGGGTCGGAAGTGGGTTCACCACGATAGAACTGTCACCCATCCCTCAACAACGACTTTTTCGCCAGCGTAACACTTAACATCAAGCCTGTATCTGTTATTTTCTTTTTCAACGACCTCGCCAACGACCCTCACCGTATCGCCAACTCTAACAGGAGCGGTGTACCTGAAGTGTGTCTCGAGCAGAACTATCAGTCCCGGCATTCTGGCCACGGCCGCAGAAACCAGACTTGTCGTCAGCATTCCGTGTGCAACCCTTCCACCAAACTTGGTTTTGCTCGCAACCCCGTCGTCAAAATGCACGGGATTAAGGTCTCCGGAAACCAGTCCGAACATCTGAACGTCAACCTCACAAATTTTCTTCTCGTACTGAATTCTGTATCCGATATCCGGTGTTCCATCAAACTTTCTAAAATCCTTTACTTCTCCTCCATTTTTTCTGTAAAGCTCAACAACTTCCTCCATAACATCACCTCAACGTACTCGGGTTGGCTACTGTGACACTTGTCTGACATTAACATTTTTCTGTCTTTCGCTTGGCAAAAATGGTAGCAATAAAAAATTAAATAATCAGTCTTGCTGTCTGAGCAATCTTCTGATAATTTTGCCCGTCGGGGTTCTTGGCAGTGGTTTGTCGGTGAACTCAAGTATCCTGGGAAGTTTGTATCTGGCAATATGCTTCTCCAAAAACGCCAGTATCTCCTCCCTCAGCTTTTCATCTGGTTGATACCCCTCCTTTACTCTGACTATCGCTTTAACTACCTGACCTCTCAGCCCTTCCGGATCGGGAACGCCTATCACAGCACACTCAAGCACCGCAGGATGCTGATTCAGAGGCTGCTCGATCTCATCGGGACCTATTCTGTACCCGCTGGACTTTATGAGGTCATCATCTCGTGAGACAAAGTATATGTATCCATTCTCGTCTTTTCTGACAAAATCGCCGAGCACATTCCATCCGTTTTTAACGCTCTTCATCTGTTTCTCCTCAAGATTTCTCGATGGATGGTTCCAGTATCTGATCCCTGTAGGTCCTTTGATGTACAGACTCCCCACCTCATCGGGCTGACACTCCTTACCCGTTTCGGGGTCGACCACCTTTGCAATGTATCCTGGCACTGGATATCCAATGCTTCCCGCCACTGGCTTTGGTGCGCAGGCGTTGGCAATGCAGATGTGTAACATTTCTGTCGCTCCCAGAGATTCGTAGATGTCCATGCCGAACACCTCCTTCCATCTCCGTGCAGTTTCCGCTCCAAGCGCTTCTCCACCACCAGTAAAGAGTCTGAGACTGCTTATATCGTACTTCTGCAGATACTCTTCAAGCTTCGGGTCGGCCAGAATCATACGGTAGGATGTTGGCAGAGACGAGAACACGGTTATGCCGTGGTCCTCGACATACCTGAAAAAGTTCTCAACACTGAACCTCGGCCATATACTGGCTGCAGCACCGTGGAAATACGGTATGAGACACCCATTTCCGTACCCCATGGCAAAGCTGACTGGAGCGGGCCCTCCAACAACATCCTCGGAAGTGAGCTTCCAGACGTGCTTTCCAACAAGATACACTGAAGAAATAACGTTCTCAACGAAGTGCACACATCCCTTCGGCAAGCCGGTAGTTCCCGATGTGTACAGAATCAGAGCCGGTGTTCCGATTTTAAGCGGAATCGGATCGAATTTTGCGCTCTCCCCGAGAACGTCTGAGAACGGGATGAACCCTTCTCTTTCTCCGTCAAGCACAACCATGGCTTTAGCAGTCTTTATTTCGTCTCTGACCTCATTTACTGCTGGAAAGACTCTTTCATCACCGCTGACAAACAGAACCTTGATTTCCGCATTGTTCGAAACAAACGAGACTTCCTTACCAGCCCACATCGGATTCAATGGTACGGGAATGGCCCCAGCCTTCATTATTCCGAAATTCACAGCTATTGCTTCCGGCATGTTTCTTGTTCTGAAACCCACTCTGTCATACTCCCGAACTCCTACAGACCTCAGGAAGTTCGCTATCCTGTTACTCATCCTGTAGATATCTCTGTAGGTTACCCTTCTGTCCTCAAAGTAAACAGCAACCTTTCTCCCCCTCCCCTCTTTTATATTTCTGTCAAGAATTTCTTCAGCCAGATTGAGCTCTTTCCTCTCTCCGATAAACTCTTTCACTTCATCCGGGATTATTATTTCTGGCCAGGTATTTTCCGGCACCACATACTTATTTACGTCCACAAAATCACCCCTCTTTGTCTAAAACCTCCTTTATCCTTTCAAGCGAGTCAGGATTCTCCAATGCCGATGTATCACCGAGTTCCTTTCCGGCAACAACAGCCTTTATCAGTCTTCTCATGATCTTACCACTCCTGGTTCTCGGCAGATCTGGAGCGAAGACGACTCTCTCCGGTTTGAACGGCTTTCCAAACTCCTTTATTATCATCTCAGTCAACTCCTTCTCGAGCTCCTCACCGGGCTTATATCCGGGCTTCAGGGTCACAAATATCCACACAACCTCCCCTTTGAGCTCGTGAGGTACGCCAACACAGGCGGATTCCTGCACTGCAGGATGGGAGTTGACGATGGTCTCTATTTCTGCAGGGCCCATTCTCTTTCCTGCTACCTTTATGACATCATCCGCTCTGCCGAAGAGGAACCAGAATCCATCCTCATCGATATAGGCCCAGTCCCCGTGATACCACACCCCCTTCCATCTGCTCCAGTATGTCTTCAGGTATCTCTCGGGGTCTTTCCAGAACCCCCTGGTCATTGAAGGGGCGGGTTTCTTGCAGACCAGGTAGCCGATCTGCTGTCTGACGGGTCTGCCCTCATCATTGAAAACGTCTATATCCATTCCCAGACCCGGATATCCGAGTGTTGTAGGCTTAAGAGGCATTGCCGGTGAGGGGAGGAGGAAACAGCCGAATATCTCCGTACCTCCCGAGAGGTTTATAATCGGACACCTTTCCTTACCAACCTCTCTGAGCAGCCACATCCAGGTATCGTGGTCTATCGGCTCTCCGGTGTTTCCTGTCGCCTTTAAGCTGCTCAGATCATGCTGCTCGACTATTTCGTTCCCGTACCTTTTGAGCAGTCTGTAAACCGTTGCAGATCCTCCAAGCTGAGTGATTTCGAACTCCTCTATCATGGCCCATATTCTGTCATTCTGGGGATAATCAGGGGCGCCTTCAAACAGCACGTGCGTTCCACCCAAATTCTGGCAGCCGATTATCTGCCACGGCCCCATCATCCAGCCTATATCCGTTATCCAGAGGAAAACGTCATCCGGCTTCAGATCCATGTTGAAAAATATCTCCTTGCTGCTCTGCAGAAGGACGCCAATATGGGACAGCACAACTCCCTTGGGTTTGCCAGTGGTTCCTGAGGTGTAGAGCAGCAATGCTGGATCGTTGGATTCCATTGGAACCGTTTCACACCTGCTGCTTTCTTTAACCTCGTCCCAGTAGACATCCCTCCCTTCCTTCATTTCTACATCGGTTCCGGCTCTGTTAACGACCACAACTTTCTCAACTCCTGTGTTCTCCAGAGCTTTGTCGAGTTCGGGCTTGAGCGGTACCGGTTTCCCTCTTCTGTAGCTTGCATCTGCCGTAACAACGACCTTCGCTTCCGAGTCGATCAGTCTCGTGGCTATTGCGGAACTGCTGTAGCCCGAAAATATTGGCATTGACACAGCACCAATCTTCATCGCTGCAAGGAGTGTTACAACAGTCTCCGGGAACATCGGAAGATACATTGCGACCACGTCACCCTTTTTCACTCCAAATGACTTGAAGGCGTTGGCCAGCCTGTTTACCTCTCTGTAGAGCTCAAGATACGTGTATTTCCTTACCTCCCCATCTTCTCCCTGCCAGATAAATGCCAGTTTGTTCCTCTTTCCCCTGTGCTTGTCAAGAGTGTTGTATGCGACGTTTGTTCTTCCGTTGACGAACCAGTTTGTCCACTCTACACCTTTTGACATATCGTATACCTTCTCATACGGCTCAAACCACTCGATGTTCAGCCACTCTACCGCTTTACTCCACCACCACTCAATGTCCTCCGTTGACCTCTTCACCATCTCCCTGTAGTCTGAAAATCCCTCCTCATCCATGAACCGCTTAACGTTCGACGCTTCAACCAGATCTTTTGGCGGATGCCATACAAAACCCATCTTCACCACCTTAAAAAATAAAATTAAACAACACCTTTATTTTTGAGATCTTCAAGCTTTTTACCGGATATGCCAAGATATTTTCCGTAAATATACTCGTTGTCAGCACCAATTGGTCTGCAGACCCATTTCACCCTACCGGGCGTTCTTGACATGAATCTAAGGGTGGAATTCGGAACGAGAACTTCACCATAATGCGGATCTTTGAGTTTTACGAACATTCTTTTAACCCTGAAATGCTCAACCTCAAGCACCTCCTTGGGAGAATTGAGTCTTCCAGTCACCACGGTTCCCTTCTTATCCGGCTTCCTTGAGTATTCTGTAACCATTTCCAGAAGTTCCGCCGCAGTGTAGTTCATCGTAAACTTTTCAATCTCGTGCTGTATCTTCGGCTGGTTTTCGGGTGTGAGCCTTTCCTTAATCGTCGGGAATTGTTGCTGCAGATCCGGACGGTTCATTATCTCACAGAGCGCTGCCCAGTTTGGATCGGTGAATCCAGACATAAAGGTGTAACCATCCTTGCATCTTACATACGTGTATGGAAAGACGGCGTAATCAAAGTTTCCTGCCCTCACCATCTTGTTCTTGGTGAGGTGGAAATACTGCATCAGGTAGTTGGATATCGCAAGCATCCCCTCGGGTGGTGCAGCATCAATGAGCTGCCCTTTTCCAGTTTTTCTCTTGTAAAACATCGCCAGCAATATGCCAAAAGCTGCCCAAGCTCCCCCGACATACCATCCCATCCAGTTTCCGTGCTTCAGAGGTTTCTTGTATTCCTGTGGAACTTCGGGATCGAGTTCGGGCTCACCTGTTACGGACATCACAACTCCCCTCGCCTGATCCGTAAGATCGTAGTCGGGCTGATTTACCCTCTCTTTTGCGTCCTTTCCAAACTGGCCATAGGTGTTTACAGCACAGTAAATCAGGCCGGGGTTAATCTCTCTGAGCTGCTTGTATCCTATACCGAGAGAATCCATATATCCCGGCTTGAACGATTCTATGAGCACATCTGCCTTTTTTACGAGCCTTTTCAGGAGTTTTCTTCCATCCTCCTTCTCTATGTTCAGGGTTATGTGGAACTTGTTTCTCCCTTCGGTCAGATAGGCCAGACCAGCATCCTTTACCATAATCCCAAAAGGTGTCATCTTCCTCGCTATATCTCCCTCCGGGGGTTCTATCCTGATCACCTCTGCCCCAAGCTCCGCAAGAATCGATGAGGCGAAAAGTCCGGCATAGTTGCCGTAGCTCATATCCAGAACGACCATATCGTCAATAGCCTCAGGCTTCCTCATAACATCGTCAGGATTCGTTTCCTGGTAGATGTACCTTGCATACTGAGGATCAAGGGCCATTCCAACAATAGTTTTCTCCTCCATCAGCATCACCTCACGGGAACTTCAGACCTTTCTTTCCGTCCCAATCCGGAGGCGGACACTGTGGTTTCACATCGGGATTCCATCTGTAGATCACGCCCTCCTCGTATAGCTGTTCGATCTCATCCATACTGAGACCCAGATATTTTGTCAGAACGAATTCATTATCGAAGCCAATCGGTCTCGCTCCCCACTTGAGTCTTGAAGGCGTCTCCATTCTTGGTGGATAGCATGGCTCCACGAACTCCCCATACAGAGGGTCGTCGTAGGCCATAATTGCTCCTCTTTCCCTGAGGTGTTCGCTGTAGTACGCCTCTTCAGCATCAACCACATGTGTAGCTGCAAACCCGTATTTTTCTGCAAGATCCTCTATCTCCTTTACGCTCTTGTTCTTGGCCCACTCGGCTATCTCCTTCAGAATCAGCCTTGCATTTTCGTCTTTCAGCCTCTCAAGCGGGTCTGCAAACCTTTCGTAAAGATCCATTCTTTCCATCGCCTGACACAGTCCCTTAAACTCCTCTTCACTGAAGGCCACAATGGCAACCCATCCATCCCTGCAGTCAAACAGGTCCGAAGGGCAGATCGCAGGGTCTCTGTTCCCCATCCGCTCTCTGTTCTCTCCTGTCAGGTCAACATAGGTCCAGGTCCAGTCAAGAAGTCTGATAACGTTCTCAACCTGGGAGTAGTCAATATACTGCCCCTCTCCCGTTCTTTCCCTGTAGTTTAGGGCTGCAACAACTGCAACAGCACACATCAAAGCCGTTGTCCAGTCAGCTATCCACACGCCCGACTTTAACGGACCTCTGCCTTCAAATCCTGTTATGTAAGCCAAACCACCCTCACTCTGTGCTATTGCATCGTACGATGTTCTCCCGGTGTATGGCCCCCATGAGCCGAAACCTGAAACGTGAAGCTGTATTATTCCGGGGTTAATCTCTCTGAGCCTGTCGTAACTCAGTCCCCACTTCGAGAGTCTTCCGGGGGTGAGGTTATCAACAACAACATCGCTTTTCTTCACAAACTCGTAGAAAAGTTCCCTGGCCTTTGGATGGCCGAGATGCATTCCGACCCAGTACTTGTTGTGGTTTTGTTCCAGCAGCCCGGGAGAGAGGTTTCTCCAGAAGTAGGCGTAGGGTGTAACGTATCTCATCTGGTCTCCTCTTCTTGCCTCGAACTTGATTACTTCTGCCCCAAACTCAGCAAGATAATCGGTGGCTGCAGGCCCGAGAACAACACTGCAAACCTCGAGAACCCTGATACCCTTCAGAGGTTCCGGCCTGTCAAAGATATCTTCGGCCCCAAGCAATTTTTTAACATAATCCATATACTCCTCAACGCTCAAGACAATCCCTCCACGCAGTATTAATTATTGGGTAAATTACTACGGTATAAAGTTTTCGATTTCCAATTTTAAAGAGTTATGAATCAAAATATGTGTCCAAACTGCCCGCTACGTTCCGCCCTCTTCATTAACTCCTTCAGCTTATCAAACGTCTTAATGCCGTATTTTATAGTACCCAGGAGCTGTATCTGAAAAATCTGAGCAGTTATGAATGCGTCTGCAAGAGCGTTATGGCGATACGGCGTTTTAATACCGTATTTTTCAGCCAGCCTGTCCAGCGTCATCTCGTTTATTGGCCTTTCACCAAGAATGTAGCAGAGTGCCCTCTCCAGGTCGATGATGTCGATTCTTTCGTTTTTCATTTTGTAACCTTCTTTTTTCAGTGCCCTCCTGAGAAAGTTGTAGTCGATCTCTATAGCATAGCCAACCAGAACTTTCCCATTTACGAGCCTGAATATCTCATCCGCCAGTTCGCAAAAGCTTCTGGCTTTTTCCAGCTTTTTTGGATCGAGACCATGAATCTTTATGGTCTCGATTTTAAACTTCTCTGGCCTTATCAGGCTGTAGTAGCTCTCTCCTGCCAGTATACGAGTCCCGACTATTGGTACTGCACCTATTGCCAGCATCTCATCTTTTTTTACGTTCAGGCCGGTGAGTTCCAGATCCAGAGACAGAAATTCAACTCCCCTCAGATTCATCAAAGACCCCTCTCAATTCCGTAATGCCCCTTCAAAAACTTTTGAAATCTTGAAATTACCTTAAAACTCTCTTTCAAGACGAGCGCCTCAATTTTGTCAATCTGGGAAATATTAACGACGTTTGCCCTTCCATCCCCCTCGAGCAGGATTCTGGACTGGTTTTTGAGTCTTAAATCCTGCAGGAATTCGTAACTTTCCTTCAGAGATTCAAGCATCTCCTCATCAGCAACCCCATTCAGCTTCTCAATTCTGTCCCTCGTGTTTGTGATCTCGATGAATCCGTTTTCAAGCGCCAGTACTCTCACACCATTGGTTATGGGATAGATCCCGCTCATCTTGATGTCCACCTCCTTTTTCATTCTCAGTCCAAAGAGACCCAGTGGTGGTTCGGACATCGTTGCATCGTAGGCAAGAAAACGCAGAGACTGACTCGTAAAACTCTGTTTTATCTCGTCGATAAGTTCAGAGTGGAGTCTTTCGCTTCCGTAAACTGGTCTGAGATCCAGAAAGACAGACAGATACCTTATGTTGTCCGGTGTGAGATTCAGGAACCAGTCCTTGAAAACTTTCTTCCAGTTTTCCACGTCTCTGTTCCACCTGGGATTTGATGCCATATAATTTCCTTCGCACTTTGGAATTCCGATATAGTCCAGTGTTTCGCAAACCCTTTTCCCGAGTTCAAGCATGATTTCAGAATCTCCACCCGAGTGGATTATGGCGTTGTCCTGATCTGTAGCCATAACCTGCTCTCTTCTCGCAGAACTCCCCATGTGAATCCACACAAATTCCGGTAGGTTTCCAAATTCTCTCTCGACCTCTTTAACCTTCTCCTCCACAACTTTGGAGACAACGAAATCGTAAATGTCGGTGAGCAAACTGGAGAGATCGTAAAAGTGCATTCCCCTCAAGACGAGGTTAGCTATGGATATTTTCAGGCTTGAAAATGCTGCCTTCAGTTCCTCAATATTTTTGGCCTTTTTCAGCTTCCTGTAGAGAACTATCAGGGAAGTTCTGGGTTCAAACAGCATCAAAACGTCGTTTGCAGTAATAACACCTTCAACCCTACCGTTTTTCGTCACCACAAGGTGATTTATTCCCCTTTTAAGCAGCTCAATATGTGCCTCAAAAACTGGCGAGTCAGCGTCTATTGTCGCTACCGGAGAGCTCATGTAGGCAGAAACCTTTTCTTCCGGAGTTTTTCCGTGTATAACAAACGTTCTCAGGTCTTTGCTGGTTAGTATTCCTACGGGCTTCATGTCATCGGTAACAACGACTATTGAGCCCACCCCTCCCATCTCCATTTTCAGGGCGGCATTTTTTATGCTGGTGTGGGGATAGCATACAACCGGGCTTTTCGTCACAAGCTCTGAAACCTTCGTGAGGAAGAGCCTATCTGCAATCTTGTCTTCTTTAATAATATCAGTAATTCTGCTGAATTTTTTCTCCTCAAAACTTCTGAAAAACTCCTGAAACCTGTTATTTTTCTCCATAAGCCTCTTAAAGACATCTTTCCTAATCAGGTAGCATATCGTATCCTCCTCTGCCTTTGCTTCCTTCAAGTAAACATCTCCAAGACCGAAAATTTCTCCTCTGGAGATCTGGTCAACCAGCTCCCCGTCGTCGTAAATTCCAACTCTGCCTGAAAAAACGAGAAAAACGTAGTCGCTTTTCTCCCCCTTTTTCAGAATTGGTTTCCCTTCCTCGTAAGCTTCAACTTCCAGATTTCCGACCAGCAAATCCAGTTCATCATCTGAAAGCAGATTGAACGGCTTTATTTTTTTAACAAACTCTCTGGGTGGCAACATTTCCCGATAATAAATCATAAATGTTTATAAAGGTTTTTTCGGTGTTCATAACTGAAAATATTAATCAAAATTTGTTATTTGGATAAATCAAAAAATTTAAATATGTTAGAAATATCACTAACAATTAGGTAATTAGAGAGGTGGAAAGATGCCTTGGCCGCCGAAGGTGTTTTGGGTAGGTTTGGTAGTGTACTACGGCTTTGTAGCACTGTGCTGGATTGCCGAAGCGACAGCAGGGATCAACCACATTCCGACCGCACCGTTCTGGTATGCATCGTTTCTGGGAACGTTCCTGATACCACTGCTGATGTCAATAATCTACTTCTACTTCCCGGAAAAGGCTGAAGAAGCGAGAGGTGGTGGGTAATGGCCGCGGTTGAAGCGCCTGTTGTAGGAATAACCGTGCTGTACTTTCTTGCAATAGTGGTCATAGGTTACTACTCGAGACAGAGACTGAAGAGCGCAACTGACTACTACGTTGCGGGAAGGCAGATAGGTGCTGTTGTCAACGGTCTGGCTTTGGAGTCCACGTATCTCAGCCCTGCCTCGATGCTGGGTTTGCCGGCGTACATATTCATCCTGGGCTATCCGTTCTGGTGGGCAATGTCGGCAATCATAGCCGGAATGCCAATAGCAACACTGCTGACAGCCTCAGCGCTAAGAAAGTACGCTCCTACAAGTTTCGCCGACTACTATGCTGACAGATACAACGATCAAAATCTGAGATGGCTGGTGGGAATAGTGACTGTGATCGGAGCGGTGCTGTACATAACTCTCTCCATTGTTGGTATGGCGTTATTCCTCCTTGCGATTGCAAAGGTCCCCTATATCATTGGTGTTGTTATTGGAACGATAATAGTCATGCTTTATGTTGTATGGGGAGGTATGATCGCAACAAGCTGGAATGCAGCATTCCAGGCATTTCTAATGACCGTCGCAGCAGTGATAGCAGCAATAGCCATTGTGGTGAAGCTGGGTGGAATCGGAGGATTCTATGAGGCGGTACTGGCCAACAACCCCAAGTTCTGGAACACGCCCAGCGATCCTCAGGTTCCACACTTGCTCAGCGGAACATGGATTGCAGTCATTGGTTGGTTCTTCGTCTGGCATTACGGATTCGCTACGATGCCCTACACCGTCGTGAGGTTCTTCACAACCATGGACATCAAGACAGCGAGAAGAAGCATCTTCTGGTGCACACTTGCTGCAGGTATATTCTACATGGCCCTTCAGATAATCGGTGCAGCCTCAAAACTGATGATTGAAACCGGTCCGATGGGTGGACAGGGTGCCAATGCTGTGGCAATACTGAAGAACTACATGGCTCAGTACGGCGTGGGTGGATGGCCGGACTACTCGATGGTCGCTGCGGTCGAAGCTCTGCAGAATCCATGGATTCTGGGTATACTCTGTGCCGGTGGTTTGGCCATAGCCATGTCAACCGCTGCCGGGTGGGTTATGGTCGTTAACACCCTTGTTACGAGGGACTGGGGAGACCTGATGCTCAGGAGCAAGTTTGCCAAGGAGAATCCGATCACACTCGCCAGAATCGTTTCGGTGATATTCTTACTCGTTGGACTTGCAATAGCCATCAACCCGCCGGGACTTGTCCTTGACCTCTCAGGATGGGCCTTCGTTGTCATAATCTCCGCCCTCGGTCCGGGACTGATTCTGGGTCTGTGGTGGAAGAGGGCCACCAGAACTGCGATGTGGGCAACCGCAATTATCATGACTCCGCTTCACCTATACGCCTGGCTCAAAGCAAAGCTTGTTCTCGGACACCATGCGTTCTTCTTCCTCAACGATGTGCTTTTCGGCAATCCAAAGGCACTGATAACGCCCCACCAGGTCTGGGCCATACCTGTTGGCTTCCTGCTGTTCATAGTAATCTCACTGCTGACAAAACCGGTTGAGGAGGAGGCCGTGCAGAAGTACTGCGTTGAACTTACGGAAGAGGTTTAATTTTTCTTTTTTTGTTTCTGCTGTCCACAATAAAAATTACCCGATTTTGTCAGTGGCAGAAGCATGAAAATAATGACTGTATACGAATCATCGCCAAAACAAACACGGGCCGGGAGGGATTTGAACCCCCGACTGCGGGATTAAGAGTCCCGCGCTCTGCCTGGCTAAGCTACCGGCCCATTTCTCAAGGGTCTTAAAGCTCAGGGTTTAAAGACTTAACGCCTTCAGCACTTTTTCAGCCACACCCCTCCCTATGAGAGATGCAACTCTGCTGCTGTTTTTCATAATTTCTTCTGCATTTCTTATTCCTGCATTGTAAAGCTTTCTCGCCCTTACCCTTCCAATGTACTTTATCTCCACAAGGTCGAGCAACTCCTCTCTTACGCCATGCTTTATCCTCTCCGTCAACCCCCTCACACAGTTGTTGCCGATCTCCTCTGCAATTCTGTTCATCGCATTGCTGAGCCACTCGGCAGTTTCAATTATTCTCCTCAGGTCTCCGGGAGCGATTGAGTACTTGCTGCAGATTTCGTCCTCGTCCATTTCCTCAATCCAGTCTTTAAGGCAGAGGGCGGTTTTAACTTCGGACAAGAACCAGTCATACTCAACCGAGAACTCAGAAGGATAGTAGGTAAGATTCTTCCTGAGCCTGAAAGCCTCCTCCTCTACCCAGGAGTCTGTCTTCCTGATGTTCAGCCTTTCCATGTCCGGAGTTCTGCAGATGAGGTGCAAAGCTCCTGTGTCGTCCAGTTCCATTCTGCTCAGCACATCGTGAAATATGAACCCGGTCATCGGATCGATGTAAAGTCTGGATACAAGCAACCCAAGCTTTGTTGGAACGAGATACCCGTCCTCCTCAATCATACCCCAGTTTTCAAGCTGTCTTACAACCCTTTCGAGCTCATAAGCAAGAGATATTTCATTCTGCTTGAAGAAAAATGTATCCGAGAAAAACTCTTCAAGCTCATCAACCGTCCTCGCATAACCGTCGCAGATGATCGAGAGGCTGTGAAACCTCAGGTGTGTCTCAACACCAAGTTTTGACGTTATCCTTTCCGGTTCCCCAAAAATGTACCTTTCCCTGACCAGATCTCTATCTCTCCTGTTCACGCATACAATTGCCTCTCCGTACTCATCCATTCCCGGTCTTCCAGCTCTTCCAGCCATTTGCTTGTATTCTGAAACCTTAATTCTTTTTGAATAACCATCGAAGCGGTAAATGCTCCTGATAATTACCCTTCTCGCTGGCAGGTTTACACCAGCAGCAAGCGTTGGTGTCGCAACCACAACCCTGAGGTCGCCTTTTCTGAAAGCCTCCTCCACGATCTTTCTCTGACTGCTGAGCAGTCCTGCGTGATGAAAGGCAGCACCCTTCCGGCAACAATCAGCCAGCTTTCTGCTCATTTCTCCTTCGTTTTCTTCAAGAATGGGTTTTGCTATCCTGTCATTTTTAACGTATTTGCCGGTAATTTTTGAGAGCTTAACAGCCGTACTCTCAGCTCCCCTTCTTGTTGATTCGAAAACAAGAACTCCTCCCCCCTCGACCACACACTCCTCCACAAGGTCTTCAAAACTCTTCCTGGTGACACCATCCGAAACCAGCTCGAGCTCATCTCCACACAGTATACCCTCAGTCAGCGGAACCGGCCTCCAATCGCTTGCATAATACTCTGCATCCAGCCACTCAGCAATCTCGTCAACGTTTGGAGCTGTTGCCGAAAGGCCGATAATTCTCAGCTTTCTGTTCATTCTTCTCATTTTGGTAACAAGAATTTCGAGTGTCGCTCCCCTCTTCTCCGAATCCAGTAGATGGATCTCATCAAGAACCAGGCATGAAATGTTTTTTATCCAGCCTGCTCTGTTTCTTATGAGTGAATCGGCCTTTTCACTCGTTGTAATGATGATATCGCAATCTGCGAGGTGCTCGTCTCTCGACTCATAATCTCCAACTGAAATTCCTATTCTCAATCCTATCTTCTTCCATTTTTTGAAGCTATCATATTTTTCACTTGCAAGAGCCCTTAAGGGGACAACATAAATGCACTTTCCACCTTTTATTGCTTCTCTAACCATTGCAAGCTCAGCAAGAAGAGTTTTTCCAGATGCAGTTGGCATGGCAAGGAGCAGGTTTTTATCTGAAAAAACTCTGTCAACTACCTCTGCCTGCGGAGGAAAAAGCTCCTCAATCCCCTCTTCTTTCAAGATCTTTACAGCATAGCTGGATATATATTCAGAAAGCTCTTCCACCTTCACCAAAAATCCTATGCAGGAGGAAACTAAAAACTTTCCACAATGGTGTTAAAAATAAAAAGGTCAGCGACCCTTGAACTGGGGCTTTTCCTTTCTCAGGAAGGCCGATATACCCTCTCTCAGGTCTTCAGTTGAGAACAGCAGGCCTGCTGCCGTGCACTCCCATTCCAGCCCAATGTCCATCGGCACCTCCCCGCCCTTGTTGATCAGTCTCTTTATCAGTGCCATTGAAATCGGTGCACAGCGCTCGGCAATATTTCTTGCGTACCTCATCACTTCCTCCTCAAACCTGTCGTCGTCGAAGACCTTGTTGATCAGTCCCCACTTCTCTGCCTCCTCTGCCGTGATTCTCTCTCCTGTCAGAGCAAGCTGCATTGCCCTGCTGATTCCGACCAGCTTTACCATCCTCTGCGTTCCACTCCACCCCGGCAGGAGACCGAGTCCCACTTCAGGCAGGCCAATTACTGCCGACTTCTTTGCCAGCCTTATATCACAGTTCATTGCAATTTCGAGTCCTCCACCGAGTGCATAGCCGTTGATTGCAGCAATTACAGGCTTTGGAATTTCCCGGAGTCTGGTAAAAACTCTCTCACCCCTCCTGTTGTGTTCAAGGAAGTCGAATGGGTGGGTTATGAGTGTTGTCAGATCAGCTCCAGCAGAGAATGCCCTATCTCCCGCACCTGTGATCACGATCACCCTCGTGTCCTTATCGTTCCAGAGCATTGTAATTGCCTTATCAAGCTCGTCCATCAGCTCCGGTGAAATCGTGTTCAGCCTGTCCGGCCTGTTTAGAACCAGTTTTGTTACGCCACCCTCAAGCCTCTCTATCTTTATCGTTTTAAATTCCTCTTTTTTCTCTCCCGCATCCTCCTTTGGCTTCAGGAGTTCTTCGAGCTTACCCTCCTTTAACGTCCTTGCGGGCTCGAATATCTTCTTTCCAAACTGCTTTGCCAGCTCCTCAAGCCTTTTTGCAATCTGCTCCGATCCAAACTGCTTTGCCAGCTCAAATGGGCCGAAGGGTCTGTTGAGGCCCAGCTTTACTGCCGTGTCAATATCCTGTGGTGTGGCAACTCCCATCTCAACAAGCCTGACAGCTTCGTTTATCTCAACAAAGGTGAAATCCATCGGATTGATCCTGTCAGTAGCTTTGCTCGAGTCGATTTTTGGTCTGCCTGCACTCCAGTCGTACCACCCCATTCCTGTTTTCCTTCCAAGTTTGTTTTCCCTGACCATCTTCTCCAGAAACTCTGGGGGCTCGTAGTCCGGGCTGATTGTCTTTGCATAGTATTTCATAGCGTTGTAGAATATATCAACTCCGGTGTAGTCCATTAGCTCGAATGGCCCCATCGGCAGACCGAGCCTTCTTACGGTTGCATCGACTTCTTCCGGGGTGGCAATACCTTTCTCTATTATACACATCAGCAGAACTCCAGCCGGTGCCTGGACACGATTTACTATAAACCCGGGGACGTCTTTCTCAACCCTGACCGGCACCTTTCCTATGCTCTTGACGAATTCAACCAGAATCTGCATTGTCTCTTCATCTGTTTTTTCCCCTCTTATTACCTCCACCAGTTTCATCAAAACCGGCGGATTGAAGAAGTGCAGTCCGGCGAACTTATCTGGCCTTGACGTAAACCCGCCGAGCATTGTGATCTTCATCGTTGAGGTATTGCTGGCGAAGATTGCATCTTTTTTAGCAAACCTGTCCACCTCTTCCCAGACCTGCTTTTTGATGTCAACAACCTCCGGAACAGCCTCGATTACAAGATCAGCATCTTTTACAGCCTCTTCCAGGTCGAGAGTCGTTTTTATCCGTGAAAGAACTTCATCAGCGCTCTTTATCCTTCCCTTCTGTTCCAGTTTTACCAGACTCTCCTTTATCATGCTCATTCCCCTGTCTATGAACTCCTGCTTGATATCCCTCATTGTCACCTCGTATCCGGCCATTGCGCATACCTCGGCAATCCCGTGCCCCATTAACCCTGCACCCAGAACAGCAACCTTCTTTATCCTCTCTCCTGCATCCATACTAACCACCCTGATACTATTTCGCAGGGAAAAGCTATTAAGTTTTTCCATTTTATTCGTTATTGTTGAAGCTTAGTTGTAAAAAACTTCTAAAATTTTGCAATGAAGTTCTTTACGTTTTCCTCAACTTTGGAATAGTCATACGTGCAGGTTACAACATTTCCTACAGGCGTGCCCCTGAGCTTTAACGGGTTGAATGGACTTCTACCTCCATAAACTACAAGTGTATCGCATTTGAAGGTCTCTCCTTCAATCTCAACACCCTCTACCCTTTCCCTGCCAATAACGTTTATGCTATCCCCCAAACTGCTCAACTCAACCTCGTATCCCATTCTGTAAAACTGGGATTCGGCAAGCTCCACAATTTTGTCCTCTTTTGCGGCAATCAAAATCTTGTTCCCGATTTTGTTATCTCTGGATACCAGCCTTAGGGCTGTTTCGAGAGTGTATATGCCCGCAACTCTTTTCCCAAGTACGTTGAGCTTTGCAGGAGCAATATCAGTTGCTCCCGTGCAGAGGAGTACTCTCTTTGCCTCAAACCTCTTCAGTCCATTTCCAGAGTTGACGATAACGGGCTTTGATTTTATGACAGTACCGACATCTACGGGGATATCCCTCCTCAGTTCTCTTATCTCCTCAATGTATTTCTCGTATTTCGAGCTGAAGTCGCTCAGTCTGGAGAATACGCTAATCTCACCTCCTGCTTCCCTCATGTCAAATATCAGTGTTTTGAAACCTCTGTCCATGAGGAGTTCCGCACATTTCAAACCTGCATACCCTGCACCTACGACGACGTAGTCAACTGCTACCATATCACTTCACTTCCAGCACTATCTTTTACAACTTTATTACACACTCTCTGCATTAAAACTATTATGTCCGCATGACACTTATTGCAACTCATGCCCGCTCTTGTTATGTGCCTTACAGCATCAAAACTGGAAAACTCCTTTGCCACATTGAGAATCTCAGCCTTGCTGACAAGCTCACAAAGACAAATTACATCGCCATAATCCGGATTAGTCCTGACAATTTCCTCAATCGTGCTCAGATTCAGGTCCTTGAGCCTGATAAATTTTGGTTTCACCAATCTTTTCTTTTTCTTCATCTCGATACCGCTTGTAACAAGCATTTTTACGATTTTCTTGGCTATGGCTGGGGCTGCGGTCAGGCCGGGACTCTGAATTCCCGCTACGTTTATGAAGTTCCTGATCGGCTGGTTGATCACAAAGTCCTTCCCCGCAATTGATCTCACGCCGGCATAGTAGGCGATAACGTCTTCGGGCATCTTCCTGAAAAGTTTTCCAAACTTCCTTTTAAGCCCATCCACCTCCTCTTTTCTCACGGCTGTATCCTCTTTGTCGGAGGTATCGATCAAATTCGGTCCCCATACCGGCTTTCCGTCTATGCTGACCAGAGCTCCTCCACCCTTCGTCCTTCTGTCAGGTTTGAGGGGTATTTCCGCTATCAGGTGGTGCGCAAACCCTTTGTCGTTAAAAACTATGTGGGAACCCTTTCCAGGGGTGATTGTCATATCATAACCAGCCATTCTCGAGATTTCGTCAGCATGCAGTCCGGCACAGTTTATAACGAATTTTGCTTCCTCTAAATCATCATGTTCTGTTTTTAAAATAAAGCTCTTTGTCCTTCTTTTTATTCCTTTTATCCCGCAGTTAAATCTGAACTCCACTCCGTTAGCCTTCGCAAACCGGTATGCAGCGTATGTCATTTCGACAGGATTAACAACTCCTGCAGAGGGAAAGAACAGACCGCCTCTTATCCCGTCAGTCAAATTTGGCTCCATCTGGAGTATCTCATCCCTGTCAAGCTGCCTGACCTCAACGTATCTTGAGAAATAAGCTCTGAGCAGTGGTAAAATCAATTTTGTAATCGGGTTTGTTGCAACGAGGATCAGACCAACCCTTTTAAAGGAGAAACCGAGTTCCTCAGCCTCCCTGTCCATCATTGCGTTACCTTCCAGGCACAGCTTGCCTTTGAGCGAGTTAAATGGAAGTTGAAAAGCATGTATAATCCCTGAGCATCCCTTGGTCTGTCCGAGACCCGGAGCAGCCTTTCTCTCGAATACCACGACTCTTAGGTTGTACTTTGATAGTTCTTTGGCTATAAAGCAACCCGTAACACCTGCCCCTACTATTGCCACGTCGTACACAGATTTAATGCGCTTCGGGAAGATAAAAAATTATGGATACTCGACCGACCTCTTTTTAAAATACTCGTAAATGTCGAATCCCCATTCTATGGCGCTCCTGTCAAAACTTAGAAGACCGCTTTCCGTGTCGTACTTGCCATCACTCAGGAACAGCCCTATACAGAGTGCTTTTTCGGTTGTTATCACCGTGAAATGTATTTCGTTGTTGTAGTATATTTTTCCACCATTGTTGAGGTACTCATCAAGCTCATTTTTGTAATCCCTTTTTAAGGCGTTGAGAGCCTTTTCTGAAAGTATAACTTCCACATCAGACCGTGAGGATATATCCACGAACATCCGGGGATGGGTGGGAAAGAAGACGGTGGATAGAATTCTTACTATGTTCGATTCGCTGTATATTGAGGAAAAAACCTTGAAATGTTTCAAAACAACGTCTTTGGTACTTCTCAAAATCTGATAGTCTCCGAGCTCATCAATTCTGAGTTTAAACTCGTCAGGTATACTGCTGAAATCGTGGATTTTCCAGAATTCAGGATCTTTCTCAATTGCAGAAACGATCCTTCTGAATTTCTCAATAGCAAGATAGGCAATCTCGCCCATGTCAGTGATTGAATAACAGTTACCGTCTTTACTGATCAAACCCAGCTCGCTCAATTTTTTAAGCTGCCTCGAAATTACCGGTGGAGAAATGCCGGTAATCTCGCCCATTTCCTTCAGGGATCTGGGACTTTTTGAAAGTACTTCCAGAATCAGTCTTCGGTGTTTTGACGAGGTAAGGGAGTCAAATAAACCCATACTATTTCGAGGAATTTGAATAAGTTAAAATTTTCTGAATTAATTTTAACCTAGTGAGTCAATTTTTAACTTTTAAAGTCAATAACTGACATTTGAAGTCAAAAAATAACTCTTAAAGTTAAAAATTTTATTAAAACAAATAAAAAAAATTTTTATATCTGGTATCGAACTTTGATTATGATATGGGAGTGTAAAATGTGCTCCCTAGACGGGAATATAGAGCCTGAAATTGTTTTTGAACCGGTTAAACTTGAGCCCTCCGAAATTGAGAGTTTTTTTGGTGACAAAAATACAAGAAAAGTGCTCAACATGTTGAAAAGCAACCATTCTGATTTTGATAAATTTAAAGGCAGGCTTTTTCTGAGCGATGCAGGGGTGATTGCTCTCGGCCATCTGGAGGATGTCAAAAACGGGAGGGTCATAGTTCTGGTAAAGATAGTTGGAAAGAATTCGGTGATTTACGAGGTAAATTCAGATGCAACTTTCAGGGTCTTTTTTTCCAGCGGGGATGACGTACTCGTTCATGAGATTAAGATTGACTTCCTCTATTTGTGCTTCAGAAATCATCAGTGCAGTGGAGTTTGCTGGGCCGTGCCGCTTTATATACTGGTTCCGGAGCTTTATCCCGAGGTCTGCAGAGATGAAGAATGTGTGGTAACCTCGACTGCATGAGGTTTAAAAAGCGAGATGTTTTGAAAGATTCATGCAGAAAAGGGTTAGCGATGCGGATATAAAGGAAAGACTGGAGAAAATAAAGTTCAGAATTGCCGTGATGAGCGGCAAGGGTGGTGTTGGCAAATCAACGGTCACGGCACTGCTTGCCCTGCATTATGCCAGGAAGGGAAAGAAGGTTGGAATTCTGGATGCGGACTTTCTCGGCCCGAGTATACCCATACTTTTCGGGCTGGAGAAAGGGAGGGTATCGGTCAGTGAAGATGGGCTTGAGCCGGTTTTAACACAGAGATACGAAATCAGGGTGATGTCGATGCAGTTTCTGCTCCCCAAAAGAGAGACACCCGTAATATGGAGGGGGCCGCTGATTGCGGGGATGATAAGGGAGTTTCTGGGTAGGGTTGCGTGGGGCGAGCTTGATTACCTTCTGGTAGACCTCCCACCCGGGACAGGAGATGCCCCGCTTACAGTCATGCAGGATGCAAAGCCCAATGGTGCGCTGATTGTATCCACACCGCAGGAGTTAACTGCATCTGTTGTTGAAAAAGCGATAATGATGGCAGAAGAGACAAAAACAGCGGTACTTGGAATAGTGGAGAACATGAGTTATTTTGAATGTCCCAACTGCGGTCACAGGTCGTACATTTTTGGAGAGGGGAAAGCATCAGAGCTTGCAAGAAAATATAAAATAGAGTTCATTTCGGAAATACCCATAGATTCAGAACTTCTCCGCCTCTCTGATCTGGGAAGGATTGAGGATTACGAGATGGACTGGTTTGAGTATTTCCCCTACTGATCCAATTTTTTGATCTCTGCGACTTTTAGCAGTGCCGAGAATCTGTAACCGCCCAGAACTTCTTTTACGTTTACAGTCTCAAGCTCGTCATTTATCCCGCCAAAAATTTTAATGTCAGCATCACCTTTTGCGATCTGGTAATATCTGATGTCAGGAGTAATTTCAACAAACTCCCTCACCTCCATCGGCTCTGCGAATCTGTAGAGTATCCATTTTCCGAATTCATCAAGAGGGTTGGAGTTCACATTCATTTTTGGACTGACCACGAGCTTTATCAGCGGGTATCCTGCTCTCATAGCCACTCCGCCCATTTTTTCCTGTTTCAGCAGAGGGTGCTGCTTTGTGATATCGATAACTGCAAGTTTTTTCGGAAAACCTGCAACAAAGCCTCGCAGAAGGGAAACATCGTTGTCAACGTACATGAATGGACAGTATGCGTATTTTCTTCCTTTAAACTCCACTTTCAGGAACACAGCCAGCTCCTTGTATTGGACCAATCCGGGTGCTTCGTAATTAAGTTCTGGAAAATTCGGACTCTGGGATACTATTTCGGCAAAATAAACGTACCCCTCACCGTATGCTCTGAAACCTTCTGGCAGGATGCTGTCAAGCTGTTCGGATTCGCATTTGAAGTGTGCAGCTATTGCGTCCATCGCGTAGTTCCAGGGGCCAGAAGCTACCAGTGCCGACTTTCCGGATTTGGAATAGGGTGGCGTCCATGCCATGGTGGAATTACTCCTGAAAGTATTTTAAGTTTGAGCGTAAAATCTGGACATGGAGGATTGTCTTAGTATTATCTACACGAGAAGGAGTGTTAGAACGTACTCGGATAGGGAAATAGGCGATGAAGAAATATCCAAGATCCTCAAAGCTGCGATGCAGGCACCATCTGCCGGAAATGAGCAACCCTGGCACTTTGTCGTGGTAAAAGATAAAGAAAAACTGAAAAAGATGAGTGAGGCCTTCACATTTGGTCAGATGCTTCCGAACGCCGGTGCAGCCGTGGTTGTGTGCGCTGACCCCAAACTGTCTAAGTATCCGTACGAGATGTGGGTCCAGGACTGCAGTGCTGCGACCCAGAACATACTTCTGGCTGCGAGATGTCTGGGCATCGGCTCTGTGTGGCTGGGGGTGTATCCGAGAGAGGAAAGGATGGCTGCGTTGAGGAAACTGCTCGACATACCGGAAGATATTGTTGTTTTCAGCGTTGTCTCTCTCGGATATCCAAAATCCGAGAATGACTTTTTTGAGGCGAAGGAGAGATTCAATAAGGATAGGATCCACCACGAAAAGTGGTGATGTGCTTTTCAACCATCATTTTTTCAAAACTTAGAAAGACCATTTTCGGTTCAGGTATTTTCCTGTAGAATATCCCCTTTCCCACTGGATCTGTCCCCTTTGAGATGAGCTCACCGATTTTTCTATCCCGCTCGTAAATTTTTCCCTTATATTCTTTCAGTTTTTTGAGGATATTTTCGGTCCCCGAAACGATTGCACCATGGGAGGGTATTGCGATTTTAATTTCAAGCTTTTCCACGATCTTCTCCACGGTCTCGATTGATCTTACGAAGTCTCCAACATTGCAGTCCCTGCAACCATACCAGGGGCCGAAGGAAGTCAGATCGATATCTCCAAGGAAAATAACTGCATCATCAATAAGAAAGCAACAGTGACCTGCCGCATGTCCTGGGGTATGCAGGACCTCGATTTCCACACCCTGAAACTCGAATCTGTCTCCATCTTCAAATGCCACATCGACTCTACCAAATTCGAAGCTTATGAACATTCTGACTGCATCTCCTATTCCATACCGATCTCTGAACACCCCATAGTTTTCAATTGCCTCAACATCCAGATGGTGGGCCATAACTTTCTTTCCGATTTTGTTCATTGCGATGTGATCCTCATGCCAGTGAGAGTTCATAATACACTCGACATTCAGATTGTTTATCCGCTTTCCCGATCCGGAATCGATCAGGCAGCTTTTTCCAATCAGCAAACTGTTGCTGAACGGATATCTTCCCCTATTTTCTCCTTCAATAAAATAGACATTTCTGATAATTTCCATGCGTCAAATTGGAATAGTCTTATTAATCCTTTCCGTCATTCCGCATACAATGATTGCAGTGGTCAACTACGGTGTTGGCAACCTGAAAAGTATTGTGAAGGCAGTTGAATACGTTGGAGGGAAGGTCAGGGTTACGGATAATCCAGAAATTATCAAAGAGGCTTCAGCCGTAATTTTTCCGGGTGTCGGTGCTTTTAAGACGGCCATTGACAGACTTAACAGTATGATGGATGTCATCGACACACTTTCCGTTCCCGTTCTTGGGATATGTTTAGGAATGCAGCTTTTTGCAACTGAAAGTACGGAGGGCGGACTTTTCAAAGGTTTGAATTACATCCCGGGGAGGGTTGTCAGGTTTCCCAGTGACGTTGGGAAAGTCCCTCATATGGGATGGAACACTATTAAAATTAAAAGGAGAAGTGAGGTTTTAGATGGGGTGGAGAGTGGAAGTTACGTGTATTTTGTCCACTCCTATTACATGGAAACGGAAGACAGGTACGTATTGACCGAAACAGATTATGGAATAAACTTTGTTTCCGGTGTTGAAAAAGAAAACTACGTTGGCTTTCAATTCCATCCCGAAAAGAGTGGTAAAATCGGATTGAAGATTCTTGAGAACTTCGTGAGAATGGCAAAGCAATAGTTGATCAATCAAGATAACCGATAACTTAAAATACCTCCCTACTACCCTCTTAGGAGTCCGTAGGAGGCTTCGGCCGCTGGGACTACGGGGGTGGTTGAGTGATAGTGGATAAAGATAAGCTGGTAAAATCGATAGAAGAGGCAATTAAGAACGGAAAAGAAAGAAATTTCGTTGAGACTGTGGAGATGGCAGTAAATTTCAGGAACATAGATATGAAAAAACCGGAAAACAGAATTGACGCTGTGATAGCGTTGCCACATGGACTTGGCAAGCCCAGAAAAGTTGGAGTTTTTGCAAAAGGTGAAACTGCCTTGAAGGCAAAAGAAGCCGGGGCTGATGTGGTGATCACTCCAGAAGAAATAGACGAACTGGCCAAAAACAAGAGGCAGGGGAAGAAGCTTGCAAATTCAATGGACTTCTTCATCGCAGAAGCTCCGCTGATGCCGGATATAGGCAGAAAGCTCGGCCCAATTCTGGGACCGAGGGGCAAAATTCCCCAGCCAATACCACCGCTCTCCGATCCAAAACCGTTTATCGAAAGGCTGAGAAATTCAGTTAGAGTCAGGACAAGGGACAAAATGACGTTTCACGCTCCGATAGGTAGAAAAGACATGGATGTTGAGAAGCTCGCAGACAACGCACTCGAAATTTTAAAAGTCGTGGAGAACAAATACGACAATCCGAGTCAGGTTGTGAAATCCATTTATGTTAAAACCACAATGGGTCCGGCAGTGAGGGTGGTGTAAATGGCAGCGGTGAGAGGAACTCCCCCGCAGTATAAGGTGCAGACCGTTGAGGAACTGAAAAAGATGATCTCATCACGTCCAGTGGTGGCGATAGTAGGTTTCAGAAACGTTCCTGCAGGACAGATGCAGAAAATAAGGAGGGATTTCAGAGGTAAACTTCTGATGAGAGTCGTGAAAAACTCGCTGCTTGAGAGAGCGCTTGATGGTTTGGGTGGGGACTACCTGAAGCTTAAAGATTATTTGGGAGATCAGATTGCGATTATCGTTGCGGATGAGAATCCGTTCAGGCTTTTCAAAATGGTCGAGGAGACGAAGGTACCATCACCCCTGAAGCCTAATCAAGTTTCTCCTGTTGATGTGGTTGTTGAACAGGGCCCCACTCCCATTCCACCGGGCCCGTTGATGGCCGAACTCCAGATGGCAGGGCTTCCCGTGGCAATAGAGAAGGGAAAGGTTGTTGTAAAGACAACCACAACTGTGGTGAAGGCCGGAGAGGTTGTAAAGCCGGAAGTTGCAAGAGCTCTTGAGAGACTCGACGTCAGGCCAATAAAAATCGGTCTTGATGTGAAGGCAATCCTTGATTCAGGAGTAGTACTGACTCCCGATGTACTGGCAATTGATACCGAGAAGGTTTTGGAGGATTTCCAGAGAGCATATCAGATGGCATTGAATCTGGCCGTCAGCTCAGCATATGTCACTGAGGAGACTGCGGAGATACTGATAATGAAGGCATTCAGCGATGCGAGAAATCTGGCTCTGAATGCGGGAATATTTGCGAAGGGTGTGATGGAAGATCTGATTGCGAAGGCACATACAGAAATGCTTGCCCTCGCCTCAAATCTGCCTGAAGAAGCTCTTGATGATGAGTTAAAATCGGTTATTTCGGGTTTGGCCCAGGTCACGGAGCAGGTTACTCCGACGGCTGAAGAAGAGGTGGAGGAGGAGAAGGAAGAGGAAGAAGAAGAGGAAGAGGAGAAGGAAGAAGAGGCGATTGAGGGTTTAGGTGCTTTATTCGGTTAAAAGGAGGTGTTGGATATGGAGTACGTGTATGCGGCTCTCCTGCTACATTCCGCTGGTAAAGAAATAACAGAAGACAGCGTTAAGGCTGTGCTTGAGGCAGCAGGGGTTGAGGTGGACGAGGCCAGAGTCAAGGCTCTTGTAGCCGCTCTCGAAGGTGTAAACATCGACGAGGCGATACAGAAGGCTGCAATGCCAGTGGCAGTGGCATCCGCTCCGACTGCTGCAGCAGCAGCACCAGCGGAAGTAGCTGAAGAGGAGGCAAAAGAAGAGGAGGAAGAGGAAGAAGAGGCAAAGGAAGAAGAGGCAATCGAAGGTCTCGGAGCACTCTTCGGCTAAAATTTTTAAGATAAAAATTTTAAATTTTTAGATAGGGTTTAAATCTCAAATTTTCATTCTTTGTTTGTCCGCATTTTGGTGAAGTGGGTTATCTTCATTTCATTTTCTGGCGATGCTGATAACATGTGCTTGAGAAAATAATGTTCTGATGGAAGTTCGATAGAAAAGTATATATATACCTAATACTAAATTTTGTAACGAAAAGAGATAGGAGGTGTGTTGGATGGCTGAGTTGCCGATGGCACCGGTTGACAGATTGATTAGGAAGGCTGGGGCTGAGAGAGTAAGTGCAGATGCAGTGGAAAAAATGGTCGAAGTGCTTGAGGACTACGCAATGAGCGTTGCCAAGAAAGCAGTCGAAATTGCAAAGCACTCTGGCAGAAAGACCGTTACTGCTGACGACATCAAACTTGCTCTCTCGATGTAAACAGTTTTTATTTTAATTATATTTTTTAAGAAATTGGCTCAAAAGCTTTTTTGAACACATCCAAATGCTTTCCGGGTTTTGTGAGGAACTCCAGCTTCTCGATGTCTTTTGCCAGTGAGTACATGTTCCCCTCAACACCAAAAATGTTGACAGGTTTTGCGAATCTCAGTTCTGGAACTTCTCCGTAATTTTCATTCTTAACCCATTTGCCCTCTATGTAGTAGTAACATGCCCCCCTCTTTTCAGTGTACGGGTCATAAATCGACTTGAAATCTCTGCAAACCCAGTTTGCTGTGACAAGCTCTTTTTCAGTTGGATTGATTGTTACGTGCCCGTAGTTTGGTGGAATTATGACCACGTCTCCCTTCTTTGCAGGTATTGCAACCGCGTCAACGATTCTGTCATTTTCAGGTTTCTGTATCAGGAAAATAGCTTCCCCTTCCAGTACCTGATATACCTCCGGGTACGTGTATCCGTCCTCAGCCTCCGGGTGATAGTGTCCGTATGTCTTTATGCTTTCTCCCCCTATGTTGTTTGGAGGTATCACAGTGTAATCGTACCGCAATCCAACCTCTTCGATTCTTTTTCTGTCTTTTTCTGTTTTGTAGGAATCTCTGAACATGAAATAAGCGTCAAAGTCCTCTTTAAGTGCCTCTGGGAAGGCGAGGACCGGTTTCAAATCCGATGCTTTTCTAACCTCTGCGTTGAATTTTTTATCGCCAAAACTGAACTCCATGTCTGATTTTCCGGTACACTGTATTTAACACCTTTTGTGCTGCTTGAGCTGTAGATAAAGTTCAAGACCAAACCAGCTTTATACTCGACCTCCAACTTATTTTCGAATGCGCCTCAGGGACGTCTTTGTATCTGAGCTGAGGAGAAGGAATGTGAAGAGAGTAGGCACGAGGCTTAAAAAGGTGATGTCCTCATCAGACCCAGTAGCGAGGATGGCTCTGTATGTGGCAAATGGCAAAGCGCAGGTCTGCAGGAGCGATGGTGGATTGCGACACTCCTTCACTCTTGATGGACATTTTGTCAGCCTTCCACCACATGCCTACGTTGGAAGGTGTAAATCGGAGATCTTGCTTGGTAAAGAGGACCTGACCGGGTACCCGTTCCCCTTCCTTGTTGTGGATTGCAGGTTCTATGATGAACACTCGGAAAAGGAAAGGTGGAAGATAGATCTTCAGGTTAAACAGGCCCTAGGTGTGGTTAGAGAATACATGTGGGATGAGAAGCTTGTGGTTACCTACAGGGACTTCGGTTACGGCAACTACTGGCCCACGACTGAGGATTTTTTAAGAGAGCAAGAGATAGAAAGAGTCGTGCTTCTCGATCCAAACGGAGAGAGTCTCTTTGAGAAGACCGGCGCAAAATGCTTCGTAATTGGTGGGATAGTGGATAAATCCGGGAAGAAGAGAGGTTACACCTCGAAAATTGGCAGATCTCTTGAAAAGGATGGTTTTGACGTCGACTACAGAAGAATTGAATTGAGGGGCGATGTTATCGGTGTGCCGGACAGGATCAACCATATTGCCGAAATACTGCTCAGGGTGGAACTTGATGGTGAGGATGTTGAGAGTGCAGTAAAAGCAGTTCAGCCACCTCTTGTTGCCAAGTGGAGGTTGAGGAAGGAGCTGCACGAGAAAACATTCAGGGTGTGTGCTGGAGACAGAACTTTCAGAGTTGTGTCGAAGGATGAGTTCCACCGTTTTAAGGAATGGCTGAACATCAGAAAGCAGGATTTCTATGAGGTGTGCATGGAGCAGGGATTTTTTGTCGTATCGGGCAATGTGATCCGCCAAATAAAGGCCCTGGAGTGGGATGCAAGAAAGAGGTGTTTTAGGTTGGGTTGAACTCCCTTTTTAATGGAAAAGCAGTGATGTAACAAAACTGTTGGTCAGCCTAATTATTGTGAGGCAAAACAGAAAATTTTAAAACTTGCACCATTGGCACAATCCAGCATGTTTGGACTTCCGGCAGTAACATTCTGGTGCGTGGTGGTGACGGTATCGGTTCAGATTGCACTGCTGTTAATCTGGGGTCTGAGGTGGAGTGAGGTGAGCTGATGATTGTTCCACTGGTCGTTTTTGGACTGTATCTTGCTGCAATAGCAGTTATTGCCTATGTCGGAGCCAGAAGAACAAAAACTCTTGCAGATTTCATTGCTGCGAGCGGACAGCTTGGATTCTGGACGTACTGCCTGCTGATGATTGGAAGCGTTTTCAGCGGAATGACGCTAATCGGTGTTGCTGGACTGGCATTCACAACTGGCTGGGCAAATGTGTGGGAGAGGATCATCGGCCCACCCTTTGCCATTGCCTTTGGGACGATTATCATCGGCAAGAAGCTGTTCAACCTTAAAAGCGAGAACGGAATTCTGACAATTCAGGATTATCTTGCACATCGGTATGACGATCCCAGAGTGATGAGAATGCTTGCCGGGATCATATCTGCCATAACTTGCTTCGTTTACCTTATAGGACAGTACACAGCAATTGGTGTTGTGAGCCAGATTGTTCTCGGCATTCCTTACTGGGCTGGAGCAGCGATAGCGGCAATAATAGTTGTTGTTTATGTCATGAGCGGCGGGATGTTTTCAACCGCTTGGACAACCTTCCTGCAATCACTGCTTATGCTCCTCGGCATCTACCTAACCGTACCGATAATCATATCCTGGGTTGGCGGATTTGAGGCTATGAATCAGGCCCTTGTTGCGATGCCAGAGATTCAAAACGCAACACGAGGCGTCGCAAAAGATTTTCTCTTTGCACAATATCTCAGCAAACCTTTCGCTCCGGCGAATGTACCTCTTGCAGGCTGGTTCTACAATCTCACCCTCTTCGGTCTTACGGTTCCGCTCGGACTGATGGTTGCCCCTCACATTGTGAATAACATGCTCACTTTCAGGAAACTCAGCTACACGAGGTGGTCTCCCCTTGTCATGTATGTTGTCGGCTTTTCGGCAATAATGCTGACTGCCCTTGCAGGTATGGCGGCGAGAGTTGCATGGGCACGGGGAATGATTGAGATTCCCAGCCTCACACTCGGAGCAATAACTGTTAAGTGGTCTGACATGGCATATCCAACAATTGCCAGCAAAGCGCTACCTTACTGGCTATTCGTTCTCCTCCTTCCGACAATTCTTGCGGGTGTGATGTCAACAACCGACAGACTGATTCTGACAGCAGCAAACAACATCAGCTACGATGTCCTCAGGAATGCAATCGGCAAGAAAATCTCTGACAGAACTGTGAAGCGGGTGAACATGCTGATCATACCTCTCATAGGCTTTGGATCACTTGTCGTCGCTCTGTATCCGCAACAGCTTCTCGCATGGTTCGTATGGGCTGCTTTATCGCTGATGCTGAACTGTTTCTTCTTCCCGATAGTGCTTGGCCTGTACTGGAAGAAAATGAGCAGAAACGCCGCAAGGTGGAGCATGGTCGTTGGTTTCGTCATAACAATTACAACCTTCGCCGTTTTCGGAAAAACCGTTTTTGTTGCAGGGATTCCATCGTACTCCGTCCTTCCCGGATTCATTGCCGCCCTTCTGACGTCCCTAACCATCTCCATAATTGACGGTAGAAGCTGAAGGTTTGAGGAATGTGACGCCTATGCCGGACAGAATTACGGCCATGTAAATATATGCATCAGCGCTCAGGGTTTGATTGAGAAAGATGGCTGCGAGAATAGCTGCCCCAACAGCCTCACCTATAACGCTTGCAGTTACCGGCAGAACTTCCATTTTTCTCAGTACGTAATTCAGCAGTGTATGGCCGATCAGCATTGGGATCAAAGCCAGCAAACCGAAAAAAATCCACGTTCTGGGTGGGTAGCCGAATATCGGTGTTGAGGTAAACAGACAGGCGATAAAGGCAAATATTGCTGCCGAAGAGTATGTTACAAGTATGTAGGAAGGAAAATCTATGTTTCTGGCAAATCTGGCAGAGGCAAAGTAGTATCCACCAGCCACAGCTCCGACCAGGGCAAAGATGATACCGTAAGAATCTGTCCTGGTATCTGCACCGCTCAGGAAGTAAACACCGGTCATGGCAATGAGAACTCCAATGATCTGGTTTTTTCTGGGTTTTTCACCCCAGAGATAGGCAAAAAGACCTGAAAAAAGGGAGTGTGTGCAAACTATCGTTGTGCTGACGGCGATTGATGCATGGAAAAGAGATTCAATCCAGAAAGAAAAGTGGAGTGCCAGGGCAAAACCGGCAAGAATGGGCATGGCGGATAGATGTATTCTCCGTGGCCTGTAAATGAGAATGAGTATTGGAATTGAGATAGCGAGTCTCCAGAATGCAGCCACAACCCCCGGAGCAGAGGCCAGAAAGGCAAAAATCGCAGCAGATGATACTGCAAGAACTGCAGTGAAAAGCAGAACAGTGTAAATCATCAGAAGGTCAACCCGCTCAACCTTTCAAGTTCCTCCTTGATCTTTTTCGCCCTCTCCCGGGTTCTTTCGGTTAGCCACCTCAGTTCCGGAGATCTTCTGTCTATCTCTTCAAGACGCCTCATGAAATCTTCAAAACTTCCTTCTCTATCTCCGACTGCCAGATTGTCCGAAAAGCTTACTATTTTTTCCTCCAGAGTTTGAGGTATATAGTTTTTTGGCTCTAAACCAAGTTTTTCTGCTTCCTCAGCACTAAGACCAGCGCTGAAGTGCCTTTCAGCAATCCTGACGACTCTTTCATCCATATTCTCTGTTCTGAGAATTTCTGCAGATTTTATGAAATGCATAAATGGATCGTGGGTAACCGCCCTTCCAATATCGTGCAGCAGTGCACCTTTAAGTAGCAACTTCGTGTCAACATGATGCCCGTTCTGTTTTATCCGTTCTGCTATCTTCATTGATATTTTCGCCACCGTAATGCAGTGTCTTCTGACCGACTCCTCAAGACCGTATCTGTCCCATATCTCCACGACATCAGGTGGAATCTCCATGCTGCCTCTTCTGCTCAGATTTTATCAAGGTTTTGCTCTCTGGAAAGGGAAAAGCTAATCACCCAGCAGACATCTTGCAATGCGACTGCTGTACAGACATTCACTGCATGAGGGTTTGTTGGCATAGCAGTCAACGTTTTTCTCGGCGAACCAGCAACCCTCAACATATGGACAATCGGCGCACCATGGAAAGTTTTCCATCTTCTCCCTTATTGAATCAAACTGTTCAAGATTTTCTTCTATTTCATCGATATCCTGAATCTTCAAGTCCCCAATGCTGAAAGGCTCAATTACCTTGTAATGTCCGTTTACGAACTCCTGATGAGCATATGCAAAACTCATGCAACTCGAGACGATACCATCAGCCCTTACGAATATTGAGCCCTCGTAGGGACACTTTCTTGACTTTGAATTGCCGAAAAATTCGGGTGGGGAAAACATGACGCCATATTCCTTTGCGATATCCCTCATTCTGTCAAACACCTCTTCTGCCTCAAATGCCCTCTCAATCCTGTCTCCTGAGCTGAAAATACCGAGAAGGTTGATCGAATATCCTTCAGAGTAAACCCGATCCAGCAGGTTGCGATATCTTGATAAAGCCCTCCCACCACCTTTTGAGCAGTCCCTTATTGCCTCAACGAGGATTTTCTCGTCCATATCCATTACAAGCTCCACATTTCTCCTGCTACCTTCGAAGTAAACAACATCCTCGTAAATCACGGGATCGGGAGCAATCACATTCGTTGCGATTAAACCCGAACCGTGGCAGGCAATCCTTTCAAAAAAATCCGGGAGGCCTTTGAGGTTGTTTGCAGTAACAACGATCTCTGCAATACCCTTTTCTCCGAGTTTTTGCAGATTTTTCATTGCTGTTTCAACCGTCAGTCCCCTTCTAAAACGATCGTCAAGATCGACAGAAACCCCCACCATGTCGGCGATCTCCATAACACCATCGAGATCGAACATACCGTTGGTGCTGATTATTATACGCCCGTTCAGCGATTCAACCATTCTCTCAAACTCGGGAAAAAGGAAGGGTTCCCCATACCCGTAAATCACATACTCCTTTGCCACTCCGTTGATCTTTTCGAAAACCTCTGTCTGCATATCTACCGCTGGTATAGACCTGCGGTGGCAGTATTCGCAGTTCAGATTGCAGAAAGTTGTGGGTTCTATCTGTATCTTCTTCATCCTCCACCTGCAACTGGTGGAAAAACCGATATTCTTGCATTTTCAGGTAGTTTTTCTATCATCTCATCCTTTATGTTTCTGCCGTTTACCGTTATTATCCTGTCCCCTCTGAAGTTGCCATCCTCGTCAAAGATCTCTCTCAGGAATTCCTCGCCCAGCTTTTTCGATGCGGCAAGAAAAGCTCCTCTCAGAGTGCCGTCACACTCGATTTCTACTGACTTTCCGTATTTCTCTCTGAGGGTTGCGTACAGCTCGATCCTCACTTTCACAAAAAAACTGGTTTTTGAGAGTTAAAAGTCTTCCCCGATGGCCTTAACAGCAAGGGTCACATTTTTTCCAAGATGATCTTTGCAGTGGAAAATCCAGACGGGAGTGTAGTACTCCTGCCTCTTGCCGAAACCGGCGGCAAAATATCCAAGTTCAACATCCGTGATTTTCAGTTTCAGCTTACCCATCGGTTTCATCACGACTTCTCCCTTTACCAGCCTATCGAAAGCTTCCTTAGCCGGAATTATCTTCGCTTTTCCGGCATACTCCAACTTCCTCCAGATTTTGGTGAGGTCAACGATTTCGCCGTTATCACCGATATAAACAACTATCTTTCCTCCCGGACCGATGACGGGCATTCCATCAACGTATCTTTTGAAAGTAACCCTTATGAGAGTCGGTTTCCTGTCAGCGATCTTTCCCGTATCTGTGTTGATAACTTCAGCGTATTCGATTTGAACTTTCGATAGCACGGCGTCTTCCGGCAAACCTCCATATTTCTCCAAAGCTTTCATCGCAAACCTGACGGCATCCTCCTCCGACGGCAGATTGTACCTGATTCTGCCGTAGTCCGGAGAGCTGTTTCCAATCCCTTCAATGCTCTCATCGCCAACCACCCTGTAGAGATTTACCTCTGCTGGGGATTCTGGCAGCGCTGTTTTAAGCTCTATTTCGCCAACTGGACTGAGAATGACAGAGTTACCGGAAGCATGCATTCTCAGAAAAACTGCAGACAGTGCAGTCACCAGAATCAGCAGAAGGACGAATTCTCTTTTCATATCACTAACACCCCCAGTGGTAGTGGTAAACGTAGTTGTCATCCGGATACTCATCTGGAGCAACGAATCCATGACTCCACAGGTGATCGTTTATCTGCATCAATATACACTGAAGCTTCAACATCACTCCCGAATGTTTCAATTGTTGCCTTTTTGTAAGCATCGAAGATCTTCCAGTTTTTGTGTACTGCATACTCAAAAAACCTCTCTGGAAGGTCAGGGTTGATATACGTTACCGTTTCGAAACCCAGGAGCATGTGGGAATACTTTAAGGCTGCAGCCCAGTTGAGATCTTCCAGTACATAACAACTCTGAAAAACAATATTTAGATCCCATTTTCTTTCTGCCATCCATGAGTCAACTTTTCTATCAGGATTCCAGATAGAGTAGTCGTAGAGGGCGATGTCCCCATCATTCGTCAGGCATGTAACCCATGGCCCACATGCCAGTGGAAGTCAGACTCATCAAGTCCCTGCCAGCCGGAGTCAAGAATTCCAAAGTTTTCTCTATCTACAGACGAATCCTTATGATAAAATTTCTGTATCCATCCGTCCTCAGTACCAAGCCAGTACTGGACTTTATTTGCGACTTGAGTTCCAAAAGGCGTTAGATCGTCCAACGACGTGTAGTCTTCAATATTCGTTATGGAATAGCTATATGCGACGACTGCCGATTGAGCTATGCAGACTGCCAATAATAGAATTGCACATTTTCTCACACCTTCAGCCTGTATCATGCAGTTCCATGCTATGATAAAACATAAAAATTTTGTGATTTGATATCATACGATTATGAAAAAAATCGTGAGACACGTCTGCGAAAAGTTAAATGAAGAGGCTTCAGGGTGATCAATGCCTGCTGGCGGTCAGGTTTTGGCTGGATACAACAGTATCCAGAACACTGCCCTTCCCCGTCAATCTCAGCGTTTCCTCGATTTCAGCCCTTACTTTTAAAAAATAACGATTAACAAACCATAAAAACCTTTATATTTTCTGAGAAGCATCTCACTTTTGAGAAAATGCTGGAGGTTCTCAAGTCCCTGGCCCTCATGAACGCATCGAGGAAGGTTGTAAAGGTGAGTTCGAAAGAGCTTGCTGAGAGGATCGGTCAGAGTTTGCAAACGGCGGCGAGAAAACTCAAGGAACTGGAGGAGGAGGGTTTGATAGATCGCACCCTGACCAGAGATGGACAGTTCGTTGTGATAACTGAGAAGGGGAAGCAGGTTTTGTACAGGGAGTATATGGATTACAGGAAGATTTTTGAAGGAGAGGAGAGCATAAAGATCAGAGGGGAGGTTTTCAGCGGTGTTGGTGAGGGAAGATACTACGTTTCTCTTGAGGGATATAGAGAGCAGTTTAAGAAAAAACTCGGCTTCGATCCGTACCCCGGAACTCTCAATCTCAGAATACCGAAAGAGGAGATGTACTTCCGCAGGAGGCTTGATGAGGAGAATGGAATACTGATTGAGGGTTTCAAAACGGAAGACAGGACATTCGGCGAGGTTAAGGCCTTCAGGTGCAGGATCGATGGCGTGGAGGGGGCGGTTGTAATTCCGAAGAGGACGCACTACCCGTCGGAAATTCTTGAAGTAATTGCTCCCACGAGGTTGAGAGATAAGCTGGGGATAAGAGATGGAGATATGGTGGAGGTGGAGGTGCTGTTATGATACTGGATTTTGATGAGTCTCTGAAGGCATTCAGAAGGGGCTCTCCAGTTCTGATATATGACTTCGAAGATAGAGAGGGTGAGACCGACATCGCCATACCAGCGATTCATGTTGGCCCTGATGAGGTTGCAATGATGAGAATCGACGGCGGTGGACTGATTTGCGTTGCAATTCACCCTGTTGCAGCGGAAAAACTCGGTCTTCCTTTCATGCACGATGTTCTGAGAGTTGCGAGTGAAAAGATGCCCGAAATAAAGAGGGTGGCAGATGCGGATGACATCCGGTACGATTCGAGGAGTTCGTTTTCTCTCTGGGTAAACCACAGAGACACTTTTACCGGTATCACCGACGTTGACAGGTCCTTGACGATAAGAAGGGTTGGTGAAGTTGTTGATGAGGTTATGATGGGTAGGAAGGTTGATTTTGGCAGCGAGTTCAGAAGCCCCGGGCATGTTGCTCTGCTGAGAGCGGCGGACAATCTGACCTATGAAAGGGTTGGGCAGACGGAACTGAGCGTCGCTCTTGCAGAGATGGCCGGAATTTCTCCAGCAGTGGCGATATGTGAGATGCTGGATGCTGAAACTGGCAGGGCGCTTACAAAAGAAAAGGCCATGGAGTATGCTGAGGAGAGAGGGATACCGTTTATAGATGGAAAAACGATAGTGGAAAGATATAGAAAATTCAGAGAGGTAGAGGTCAGCCTGTTCATCTAACATTTTCGTTATATTTTCTGCACTGAATACGGTGGTTCTAATCCTATCCGGCAATTCTTGCCCGGTTAATCACCTTTTAGGATTTTTGAGAAGATCTGCGGATAAAGGGTGGTTACCGAAACCTGAATCACTGCATCCATTTATGGATATGTGCTGTCTCACCGCAATTGGCCATCCATTGGCAATATAAGCTTTGTGACCATATATCTTGAAATATGATAATTTAAATATTTTCCTAAAATATGGTCACAAAATACTTAATCCGTAAACGATTTGAGGTGAAATATGAGAGTGAGCATCTATAGGGCTACAGGCTGGAATTACGCTCTTGACAACATAAAAAGCATAACAAAAGATGTGATGAAAGAGACTGCCGGATACGTTAAGGGTATGATTGGATATACTCTGTTCACGTGATAGCATGAGCAGAACGAAAAAAGCCCTTCTGGCATTTCTGTTCGTATCTGCAATTCTTTTCGGATCTGCATGTTTCGTTTACGTATGGCTTACAGGCCCCTTCGGGCCACCGGAGTATGTGAGTGCGGCTATCTACCTGCTACCCGGTAACGTTTCACCTGAGAAGCTGCCTCCCTACTCCTACCCATCTCCGGTGGAGAACGTCACCGACGTAACGGTTATTCTGCCGGTAGTTTACGTTAAGGACAAACCCCTCTACGAATATATCCCGATAAGGGGTGAGTACCGGATCGTAAACACCGAACACGGCAAAATGCTGAAGATACACGCTTACAGCGGACTTTTGTGCAGTGGTCTGGAAGATGTGGCGGTGGTGGAGATAAATAAAGAAGTGAGGATATCCCCGTCAGAGATTGCAGGAGAGAGGGTGAGCGGAAACAATCCGGTTATCAGGGTGGTGAACTACACCGTTCCCGTCTACACCTCCGAAAACGTGACGGTGGTGGTAAGCATAACCACGTGCTCCGGTATATCACTCTTTGGTCCGGTCTGGAAGGGAAAGAAGTACTCGGGATGCAGGTATGATGAGATCGTTACAACCGGTAAGGGCTGGAGAATTGCGAAGGGGACTGCGAGAGTGGAGATGTATTTCAGAAAGCACTGGTACGATCTTTAGGATGTTTAAGTTTGGAATTTTGATACCTTCTGTCCATAATCCTGTCCTGAAAAGTAAAGTTGGATGGGAAACTTTTAATATTTTAAACTGACCACCGGAAAATCATGAAATTTGAGAGTGATGAGGTCAAGCTCATTTTCAAGGAGAGAGCGGTTGAAATCCTGATGACGATTTATTCAGAAAATCTTGCAGGAAAGGACGTTTACATTCAATATATAGCGAGCAGAGTAAACAGCCCACATAGCTATGTATGGTTATTGGTTAAGAAATTTGAGGAGGCTGGACTGGTGGATTGCGAAATTGAAGGTAGAACCAAAATTATAAGACTTACGGATAAAGGATCGAAAGTTGTCGAGCACATACTGGAGATTGCAAAAGAATTAACAAAATAAAATGCAATTTAAATTGTATAGATTTTTAAAAGTATAAAATTCATTACACAATTTATCCTAGAAAATCTTTTAAAAATTACTAATTTAAAACGTTAAAATTTGAGGAGGGTCAGAATGTTGCCGAGTTTAACAAGAAGGAATTTTATGAAACTCGTTGCTGCTCTCGGTGCATCTACTTTTCTGAGCGTTTACAAGGCAGATATTGTAAAGGCATTGAGTGCAGAAAAGGATTACTGGCACATATGCTGGCTAAATGGCGCAGCCTGTACAGGATGCACGATTTCTTTTGCTCAGGCATCGAATCCTGATATCGTTCAAATCCTGACGGAGATCACAGTGGGCACGTCTGGATTGCCGATAGCACTGCCGGATTACATGGAAACAATACATCCCGCATCCGGCAGTCTGGCAGAGAGTTTAAAGGAGAGGTGGAAAGAGGGAAGCAAAGGGAAGAGGATACTGATTGTCGAAGGGGCAGTTCAGGATCCTGGATTCTGCGTAATTGCAGGAAAGGACTTTAGAGATCATGTGAGAGAAGCAGCAGAGGTTGCAGATGCGATTGTTGCTGTTGGACAGTGTGCCACTTACGGAGGAATTCCTGCAGCGAGGCCAAACCCAACAAACGCCATGGGACTCTCTGAATTCCTAAAAGAGGAGGGTGTGGACAAGCCTGTAATCAATCTCCCGCTCTGTCCGGCAAACGGTGAACACATCGTTGTTGTTCTCTCGGGCGTAATCATGGGCGTTGTACCCGAACTTGATGAATATGGCCGACCCAAACCGCTGTTCGGTACAAACATGCATGAGGAACTCTGTCCGTACAGACCATACTACGACAGAGGAATTTTCATAGAGGAACCCGGAAACGGGGAGGGTTGCAGGTATAAAATCGGCTGTAAGGGGCCAGTTACATACACAGACTGTCCGTCGAGAAGGTGGAACGGCAGAGTCAGTTACTGTGTTGAAGCTGGTGCACCCTGCATTGGATGTTCAGAGCCGGGATGGCCGGATAAGTTTTCTCCGTTCTACAGAGAACTTTCATCACTGCCAACGGTGTTCGGAATAGACCCTGCAACTTTTGGTGGTGGAATTTTCGCCGCAACCGCTGCAGGCATAGGTGTGCATGCCATTAGGAGAAAACTCAGAGGTGATTCCGATGAGCAAAGTGGTGATTGATCCTGTAACGAGAATTGAGGGACATCTGAGAGTTGAGATGGCCACCAGGAAAATTGAAACGTCAACCGGAAAGTGGGATATAGTTGATAAAGCGTACTGCAGTGGAACGCTATTTAGAGGGTGGGAGACAATTTTGAGAGGAAGGGATCCGAGAGATGCCTGGATTATCACCCAGAGAATATGCGGAGTTTGCCCTGCACCACACGGGGAGACATCCATTCAGGCAATAGAGGCTGCTTATGGTGTCACCCCCACTCCGACGGCGATTCTTATGAGAAACATTCTGCACGGAGCATACTACATTTACGATCACATTATCCACACGTACATACTTGTAGGTCCTGAGCTTGGCGTTGTTGCCAAGTATCCACCGATGGTACCCCCGGCACTCGGTAAGGACGGGGTTGCGAAGCTCGGTCTTGGATCGAGTTATGTGCAGGCCCTTGAAATTCAGAGAAAGGCCAACGAAATCGTCGCATTATGGGGTGGGAAGTTCCCGCACCACCAGAGCGAGTATCCCGGTGGAATGGCCGTAAAGCCGACAGATGACAGGATAGCATCAACAATGGCAAGAATGTTTGAGATATGGAGATGGGTTGCAGAGGTGATGGTGGGAGATTTCAGGAATCTGCTGGAGGCCAACAAAAAGGTTGGGGAAGCCGTAAGCTCTCTTCTTGACCTAAAGTTCAGAGGATTACAGGATATTGGTGCATCCACCGGATATTTCCTGAGCTATGGTCTGTTTCCGGATCATGAGAACTACGATGACTGGTTATCACTGCTCGACAGTCCGGGAAGGAGGAAAAGTGCGGTGATATATGCCGGAGCATGGGATGGAAGTGCAAAACCGTTTGACCTGTCCAAAATTGCAGAATACGTGAAATACTCCTGGTACGACAACGAGAGCGGACTGAACCCGAAGGATGAAGATGCACCAAAGCCGAACAAGAACAAAGCCGGAGCGTATTCATGGCTAAAAGCTCCGAGATACGAGGGGAAGGTTTACGAAGTTGGACCACTGGCAAGAATGCTGAATACTTTCGGTACTAGATGGAAGATACCCATAAGAAATCCGGTCACGGGTGAGGACCGCGGCTATTTCGAGTACACCGTCCAGAATCCGAAAGGGTCTGTTGTGGACAGAGTGGCTGCGAGAGTTGCCCTCACAATCATCACAGCTCAGAAAATGTTTGAATGGTTGCTTGCCCTTAAGGAATACAGAAATGAAAAGGTAACAAACTACAAGAGCAATCCAAAAGAAGGAGAAGGATTCGGTCTGTGGGAGGCTCCGAGAGGCGCATTGCTTCACTACATCAACATCAGGGATCACAAGATTGCAAACTATCAGTGCGTAGTGCCGAGCACGTGGAATCTCAGCCCGAGAGATGATTTCAATCAGCCCGGCCCTGTGGAGACCGCCCTTACTGGAACATGGTTGCCGAATGCAACGGTTCCGGAAGTGTGTGATCTTATATACCCCGATGCAGATGTTGATCTCTCTCCTTTCGGACTTTCGAAGGTAACATGGGGTAAGGCCCTTGCTGCAGCTCTCACTCCACTCGGTCTGGCAGAACTGAATGTCGAGAGAGTGAATGGGACAATATACAATACATCTCTCGCTCTGCTTGTCGTCAGAAGCTTTGATCCCTGCATTGCGTGTGCTGTACATGTGGTGAGGTAACATGTGCAAGAAATGCAGCACGGTAAAGGTGGAGAGGCATTCAAAGTTCGTCAGAAGCTGCCACTGGGGGATAGTGGTAACGGGAATCGTAACAGGCCTGACAGGATTGCAGTTGGCAAACCTGTTTGGCATCAACTTTTTTGACGATGCCTACGCTCTGCACATAAGAATGAGCTTCATCTTTGCTGGACTCTGGGCGCTGTTCATTTACTTCAGTCTTTTGGAGGAGTGGAAGTGGCTTAAACCGAGCAGAATACCGTACAGTATTAAATTCGTGATGGAAGAAGCTGTTGCGTGGGTGAAAGGAGGACATGTGGATGATCCAAGAGCGTACGACCCGAGAAGAAAAGAATACGTTGAAAAAATAATACCCAGTCAGGTTCTTGTGTGGTGGACGTACCTGTTGCTCACGGCAATCATTGGATTGACGGGCCTGGCAATGCTGGCACCCGACACATTCAAACCAGTATTCGGTTTTGCATCGGCGATAGCGCCACTGTTCGGAACGGAAAATGCCTACGCATTCGTAAGGGCGGTGCATAAATTTACGATGTTTCTGTATGCAACCGTAATGATAACCCATGCTTACGCAGCAACGATATTTGGAACGCTATCGTCAATGATCAATGGAATACGGAGGGAGAAGGTTGTCTCGGAGAGTACTGGTGCTGGGAGTGGGCAACCTGCTGATGGGTGATGACGGCATAGGTATAAGGGTCGTCAGAGAGCTGATGAATCGCAGATTGCCGAAAGGCGTGGATATCGTTGAGGGAGGCACTTTAAGCTTCCAGCTTGTCAATTTTTTCAGCGAATACGACCTTGTAATCGTCGTGGATGCTGTTAACTTTGGAGGCAGACCGGGTAGAATATACAAACTCACTCTGGATGACGTTCCTGTAAAAATCACAGGGTCTGTACACGATGTTGATGTTTTCACAGCCTGTAAGGTCCTCAGAATGGCCTGCGAACTTCCACCTGTAATCATTATTGGAGTCGAGGTAAAGAGAATTCAGGAGTTTGCGGAACTCTCCCCCGAGTTAGCCCTGGTGGTGAGGAAGGTTGTTAAAAAAATTCTGAGGATGATCACTCCCTCATCAGGTAGAAGAGGGAGGATCCGTAGAAGGCGAGTCCGACGATTAACGCAATCTCCCACATGAAAGTTAGTGAACATATTAATTTATTAGTTTTTCTTGTCTGAAATTTGCACGAATTTTCATACAAATATTAACAATTACAAAATAACATGCATTTTAATTTGATAAAAAATTTATAATCGTTCCAATCAACTTGAATTAAGATGAAAATTGGTGTGTACATCTGTCACTGCGGAGAGAACATCTCAGCCACCGTAGATGTGGACGAACTTATGGAATACGCCGGAAAATTTGAAAAAGTTTCGGTGGTTCGCGACCACATCTTCATGTGTTCGGAACTCGCTCAGGAAATGATTCGGAGGGATATCAAGTCTGGAAGAGTGGATCGGGTCGTTATTGCCGCATGCACTCCCCGAAACCATGAAAGGTTTTTTCGATCAACGCTCGAAAGTGCGGGAATTTCCAGGTACATGCTTGAAATCGCAAACATAAGGGAGCAGTGTAGCTGGGTTCACGGTGATGGGACTGAGAAAGCTAAGAAAATTCTTGCCGCTGCAATTGCAAAGGCAGAAAATCTTGCGCCTCTGAATGACATGAAGTTTGACGTTGAAAAAAGCGTTCTTGTTATTGGTGGTGGAGTTGCCGGCATCGTTGCATCGCTGGAGCTGGCGAAAATTGGTTACAGGGTCTTTCTGGTTGAAAGAGAAGCATCTATAGGCGGAAAGATGATGAAATTTGACAGAATATTTCCAATGAACGATTGCTCTTCGTGCATTCTGTACCCTCTGATTTCCGAAGTTTCATCGCATCCCCTTATAGAACTAATAACGTATGCCGAGGTGGAGGATGTAAGCGGTTCCGTGGGAAGTTTCGAGGTAAGGGTCAGAAAAAAGCAGACGTATGTGGACTGGGAAAAGTGCATAGGATGTGGAGCTTGCGTTGATGCATGCCCTCCCAGAGCATCAAAGCCGGACGAGTTTAACGAGGGATTGAGCAGGAGAAAAGCAATGTACATCGCCTCTCCATTTGCCGTTCCAAGAAAGGCAGTCCACGATCCCGAAGTGTGTGTTAACTGTGGTAAAAAAGTTTTTGGAACCCGCAGATTTCTCAGAGGTGGAAAAGAGTATCTCACGCCATGCGAAAAGGCCTGTCCTACTGGTGCAATAAACAGGTCGATAAAGTGGGACCCTGAAGGTGAAACGATAGAGCTGAAGGTTGGTGCAATAATTGTTGCCGTTGGTTACAGGGTTATGGAGAAGTCTAACTTTAAGGAATACCTTCCCCACTCTCCCAACGTCATAACTGCCCTGCAGTTTGAGAGGATTTTATCTCCAACAGGTCCGACAGAAGGAAAGATTCGAAGACCTTCCGACATGAAAAAGCCCGGAACGATCTCCTTCATATCGTGTGTTGGCAGCAGGGATGAAAGATACCATACCTACTGCTCGAAGGTATGCTGCATGTACATGCTCAAACAGGCGAGATTGATCAAAGAGAGGGAGCCAGATATCGATGTTTACATACATTTTATAGATGTGAGGGCTCCGGGTAAAGAACTGGAGGAGTACTACACGTATTCCAGGCAGTTGGGTATAAAGATAATAAGGGGAAAGGTGGGGGGAATTGAAGAGCTGTCAGACGGAAGATTGAGGGTTATGGGGTTTGATGCAGACATAGGTGTGCCTGTGGAGGTAGAAGCTGACCTTGTTGTTCTGGCTACCGCCATAGAACTTGATGATGATGCCAGAGCACTCGTCAAAAAACTCGGAATTTCTCTGGACACTTCCGGATTTATAAGGGAGGATCATCCGAAGCTGAGGTCTGTGGAAAGCTGGCTGAGTGGCATCTTTATCGCTGGATGCTGTCAGGGTCCAAAAGATATTTCGGAAACCGTTGCTCAGGCTAAAGCTGCCGCTGCGGCTGCAGCAGGGGTAATCTCGCAGGATGAAATCAAAACAGAACCTTTCTTAGCGGTTGTGAATGAGTCTCTTTGCAGCGGATGCGGCATATGCACATCAGCCTGTCCGTATGATGCAGTAGTGGTTGAGGATGTGGCGAGAGTTGATTTAAGGAGATGCCGGGGATGCGGGTTGTGCTCAGCTTCATGTCCCGCAAATGCCATCGATCTGTCCGGGTTCACCCGGGAACAGTTAATGTCGCAGGTGGTGAGGATTTCATGAAAGTTGTGAAGTTACCCAAAATTGACGGGGATCCGGTTGAGGAGGTTTCAAAGTTTGGTGGTGAGGGAATAAAAAAGTGTATCCAGTGTGGAGCCTGCATGTCTGTGTGCCCTGTTGCAATGGCCGGATTCAACTATCCGAACAAAAAGCTGTTCAAGCTCATAATTCTGGGTCAGAGGAGGGAGATACTTTACGATCCATCTCCATGGGCCTGTGTGGCATGTGGGAGATGCATAGAGGTGTGCACAAGAGATGTGAATCCATTCTCAGTATACTTTGCTTTCAGAAGAATTCAGACAAGGGAGTTTTCAGTACCGTCTGTTGCTGAAGAGGCATTGAGGAATCTGTACGAGACTGGTTATGCGGTTACAGGGAATGCGAACATCAGAAAGGAGCTCGGTCTTCCTGAAGTCAAATTTGCATTAAACAACGGGGAGGCTCTGAAGGAAATAAGATGTATAATTGAATCGACTGAAATAATGCAGCTCGGCATACTTCCGCGGAGGGAGATGTTTTGAAATACGCTCTTTATCTCGGGTGTCAGATACCCTTCCTGAGGCCGGATTTAGAGGTTGCCATTCGAGAAGTCTCTCTGGCTCTCGGGATTGAACTCGTTGACCTAGAAGGATACTCCTGCTGCCCCACATGGATTTCAGTTCCTTCCTACGACATTGAGGCGTGGCTCGCCTTATCTGCCAGAAACATAGCACTGGCGGAGGAGAAAAACCTGGACATGGTTGTGGGATGTAACAACTGCTACAGCGTTCTCAACCACGCAAGATACATGCTGAAAGATGAGAAGTGGAGGGAAAAGACTAACAGAATACTATCGAAGGTGGGTAGAGTTTACAGAGGTAGCAGCAAGGTTCTCCACATTATCCACATCCTTGAAAGTGTTGAAAAGAAGATAAAAAAGAGTCTGAAGTATGATCTTAAAGGTCTGACGGTTGCGGTACAGCCGGGTTGTCATACACTCTGGCCTGAGAGGGTGATGGACATACGGGAGGAGAACCCGTTTTACCCAAAGAAGCTGAGGGAGCTTGTTGAAATTCTCGGTGCAAGCGCACCTCACTACAGCAGAATGGAATTTTGCTGCGGTATGGGGTCGATGAAAACCATAGATTATGAGAGGTCTCTTGAATTCGTCCTTGAAAAGCTGAAATCGATGAAGGAGGAAATCGACCCCGATATGATCGTCACAGCCTGTTCTTCCTGCTACATTCAGCTTGATGAGGCCCAGCAAAAACTTGAGAGGGACGGTAAGATAGACTTCAAAATTCCCGTTTTCTACTATCCTCAAATTCTGGCAGTATGTATGGGCTTTGACGTATCCAAGGTTGCGAGGTTCAGCTCCATTCCGAAGGATGAGATAATCAGGAGGATTGTTGGGTGATGGTATGAATATTGTGGGTTTTGCCTGTCAGTGGTGCGCTTACCAGGCTGCTGATCTGGCAGGGAGTATGAAAATGGAGTATCCTGAGAGCATTAAGCTAATACGCGTACCGTGCTCCGGAAGGGTGGAGACAGAATTTATCCTTCAAGCTCTGTTGAATGGCGCAGACGGTGTTTTTGTGGCAGGCTGTCCTGTTGCTGAATGCCACTACAGAATGGGGAACAGAATCGCCAGAAAAAGGATTGCGATTCTGAAAAGAATACTTCCGGAGTTTGGTATTGAATCCGGAAGAGTAGAGTTTTTGCAGGTTTCCAGCGCAGATGCAAGAAGATTTGTTGAATTTGCGGAAGAATTTGACAGAAAAATAAAGAAACTGGGATCGAACCCCATTAGGAGGTATTCGGATGGTTGACGTTGCGATATATCTTGCGGCTGGTTGTTCTGGATGTGAGCTCTCCTTGCTCGATCTGGGCGATAGATTGGCAGATCTTAACTTCAGGGTGATCTGGGCTTCTCCGACTCTTGGGGATGGAAAATATGGTAGAATCCCGGAGGTGGACATAGCTTTTGTAGAGGGGGGTGTGAGGCTGGATGAGCAGGAAAGAATTGTGAGAGAGCTTAGAAGAAAGAGTGATGTGCTTGTAGCGTTCGGCATATGTGCAGCGTGTGGAGGGGTTCCGGGACTGGCAAACTTGCACTCAAAGGATGAAATTCTGGAGGGGGTTTTCAGAAAGGGCACCACCACTGACAATCCGGAATCAATAATTCCTCAAAAAACAGTCTTTGTTGACGGCAAGTACGAGTTAACGCTGCCGGAATTTTATGAAAATGTCAGGGCGGTTGATCAGATCGTTGAAGTGGACTGTTACATCGGCGGCTGTCCCCCAACACCCGGTCAAATAGAAGATGCCGTAAGCCGGATAATCGGTGGCGAGGTGGGCTGGATAACGACTGCAAGGGCTGTGTGTGAGTCCTGCCCGTACGAACTTGGAGATGGTATGGAGGGCGCAGGGAGGTTCACAAAAATCGTGTCGGGAGAATGTTTCCTGAAAAAAGGCATTTTATGCTTTGGACCGGCCACACAGGGCGATTGCGGGGCATCGTGTCCGAAAGTAAACACGCCATGCAGGGGATGCGGAGGACCTTTGCCTGCAGTGAGTGATTACGGTGCGAAAATCGTGGACATGCTCTCACTCCTTCTGGATGAAAAGGGAGTTGAGGAGCTGGGGTCAAACTATCACACCATTGCGAAATTGATCTACCTTTATTCCATGGCATCAGCAACGATTCCCGGAAGGGTTAGAAAGTATCACGTGAGGGAGATAGAATGAGGATCGAAATTAATCCGGTCTCGAGGATTGAAGGGCACGGTAAGGTAACCATATTTTTTGACCACAACGGGAAGGTGGAGAGAGTGTTCTTTCAGGCAACTGAACTCAGGGGATACGAAAAAATCCTCACGGGTATGCCGATGGAAGAGGTTCCGAGAGTCGTTTCGACTGTATGTGGCATTTGCAGAGCGGTCCACTTCATAGCTGCTGCAAAGGCGGGAGATCAGATTTTTGGCGTTGAAGCAACCGATACAGCAAGAACAATTAGGGAGATGATGCTGTGCGCACATTTCATCGAAGACCACACCGTGTCTCTGCTGGCTCTGGCTCTCCCGGATTTCCTCTCTCCGGAGGAGAGAAGCATATTTGGAGTAGTTAAAAAGCTTGGAGATCTGGGGAGAGAGCTGCTCAGAAAAAGGGGATATGCTGTTAAGATTCTTCAGATTCTCGGTGGTAGAAACATTCACCCGGTTGCGTATGTCCCCGGAGGTTGGACGAAAGGTGTAAGCGGTGATGAGATTGCACAGATAGAGAAGTACTCCTATGAGCTTGTCGATCTTGGATTGAAGGTTGCGGATGTGGTTGAGGGAGCGCTGAGTTTTGATGAGGGATGCAGGCTGGGTCTGAAGCTAATGGGAACCGTTGATAGGTCGGGAGCGCTGAACCTATACGATGGATTTCAGGTCGTTAAGGATCAAGAGGGGAATGAAATCGAGAGGTTTTCCGGAAAGGATTACATCGGCGTCATCGCTGAAAGGGTTGTCCCCTGGAGTTACAGCAAGATACCGTATCTCAGAAAATTTGGCTGGCGGGAGTTTGAAGACGGGGACGATTCGCCATTTTACATTGTTGGCCCCCAGTCCAGAGTTCGTCTAGGAAAGCTAACGCCCAAAGCGAGGGAGGTTCTTGAAAGGATTTCAGACCATCCAACCGACAGTATCATGTTCAACCACCTAGCAAGAGCGGTGGAAATTATTCATGCTGCTGAAAGGTTGACGGAGCTGATTCAGGGGTATGTGAGTGGGGATCTGCAAAATGATCCCGAGAAGATTTCCGGAGAGGGTGTGGGGATAGTTGAGGCTCCCCGGGGAACACTGATCCACCATTACACCACTGATGACAGGGGGGCGGTGAGGGATGCAAACCTGGTGGTTGCTACAACTCAGAATGTTGGTGCGATAAGTATGGCTGTTAAGAAGATCGCCGAGAAGTATGGAGATTCGGAAAATCTTGCAGAAAAAATTGAAGTGGCAATCAGGGCCTTTGACCCATGCATGGCGTGTGCGACACATGCTATAAACGGTATACTCCCTCTAGAAATAGAGATCTACAGGGATGGGGAACTCGTGAAGGTATTGAGAAACTATGAGGAAGATTCTGGTTGGAATAGGCAATCCGTATCTCGGTGATGATGCTGCTGGCATAAGGGCCGCAGAAGCCGCAGCTAAGCTCTTTCATATTGATGTTGCAATTCTGCACACGACATCACTTGAACTGGTTGATCTGATTTGCGAGTATGATCGGGCTGTTATAGTGGATTCCATCTTCGGTGAAAATCCGGGAACCGTCCATGTTTTTGGCATTGATGATCTGAAGGCCAGGAGAATTACCGGATCGCATTCAATAGGACTGGCTGAGTCTCTGCTTCTGGGCAGGGAATTTACCAGATTGCCCGAGATCACGATCATAGGCATCGAGATATGCAGCGTATCGAATCAAACGGGGAGTGTCCGAAAGGCTCTTGATACTGTGCTGGACATCATCGAGTACGAACTGTGCTGGAGGTAGCCCAGATGTTACAGGTACCCTCAAACCCTACCATGCATGCACCAACGGGATTTCTGGGGTTACAAACCCTCATAAAGAGGGGACACTTATCCGGGGTTATGACACCTTTAAGCACGTCTCCACACCTGCAGGCTCTCTTTTTTGCATCCTCCTTTGGCTGAAAGTCCTTGAAAGTGTCCTCAAAAAACTTTCTTGCATCGTGATCCTCATACTTCCTGTTTATCGCTCCGCCACTTTCTCTGACAGTACCGAGCCCCCTCCACGCCCAGTCAGCACGATCAAAAGTCTCGTTTATGGCGTTAATGGCTGCCACATTCCCCTCATATCTAACTGCTCTGGTGTATTCGTTCACGATTTCCATCTTGCCATCTCTGATGCATTCAAGGAGCAGGTATATGGAGAGCATCACATCCTCAGGATCGAATCCGGCTATGACCTGCGGAATTCCGAACTTTTTCAGAATTTCCTCGTAGGGTTTCACACCAATAACTGTTGAAACATGTCCGGGATTTATGAATCCATCAACCTTTATCCCCTCGGCCAGTGTGTGAACTGCCGGTATGAAAAACCGATGAGACGAGAACACGTAGAAGTTTTCTACTCTGTCTCTCAGAGCGATTGCTGTTGAAGGCATTGTCGTTTCAAAGCCTATAGCAAAATGTACAACCGGAGTTGATGTGGACTTGGCCAGTTTCACCGCATCGAAAATGCTGTAGACCATCCTAACATCGTAGCCTTCTGACCTCATGGTGAACAGAGTCCTGCCTTCAAAAGGAACCCTCATCATATCCCCGAAGGTCGTGAGAATTATTTTCTCATTTCCAAGCAGATGCATCACCATTTGAAGATCCTCATCTGGCGTTATGCACACCGGACATCCGGGACCGCTGAGCAGCCTGATGTTTGGTGGAAGCAGTGATCTGAGATTGTATCTGGTGATGGTATCCTCGTGGGTACCGCAGAGGTGCATCAGCCTTACCTCGTCCAGATCCTCTGCCACCCTCTTTATTTTTTCTGCAAGCTTAATAACCGGTTTCATCTGCGATCCTCTCGAGCAACTCCCACGTTTTTTTGGCCTCTTCCTCATCCACTTTCTGTATTGCCATACCAACATGGACCAGTACAAAATCGCCCACATTTAAGTCCTCAATCAGGTCAATCCTGACCTCCCTTTTGAGACCTTTAAAATCGACCACAGCGGTGGGGTAGCTGATCTTTTCAATTTTTCCCGGAATTGCCAGACACATTTTTCACCACATCCCTTACAAACCTCAGCCACTCATCTACTCCGATCCCTTCCTTCAGATCCATCTCAATCAACCTTGCCCTTGGGTTAATCAGTCTCACGTCAGATCTCATCTTCTTTACATCTGCACCGACCGCCTCTGCAAGGGCCACCTTGTTGATGATCACGACATCTGCCAGTCTAAAGATTTCGGGATGCTTCTCAACAACGTCGTCTCCCTCGGTAACGCTGACCATAACAACTCTAAAATTCTCTCCAAGATCGAAATCGACCGGACAGATGAGATTTCCAACGTTTTCGATTAGCAGAAGATCAACATCGCTGAAATTTTTGATCCGGTGATGTATCATATGGGCATCGAGATGACACTCTTTGCCTGTGCTTATGGCCTCCGCCTTTACACCCAGCCTCCTGACCCTCTCGTAATCTGCCCTCGACACGACGTCTCCCAGTATCGCTCCGATATTGATTTCTTCACCAAGCTCTCTCACCGTTGTCTCTATTAGCAGGGTTTTACCGGATCCTATTGCCCCCATTAAATTTATCGCAACCATACCATTTTTCCTGATTAGATCCCTGTTTTTCTGTGCGAGCTTTCTGTTCTCAGCCATAAGATCGTGTTTCAGCTCATACTCATGCATATTCACACCTCCAAACTTACCCTATCAAGAATGAAGTCCTTACCCCCTCTGACATTGGCAAATCCGCCGCACTCGCATATCAGGACATCTTTATCGAGCTCTTTTCCACAAACGGTGCATTTGATATCGGCTTTTTTTACCGTGATATCGAGTTCGGCACCCTCCAGCAGAGTTCCCTTACTGGCAATCCTGAAACAGAATTCGAGCTGTTCCGGATTGATCATAAGCAGTTCTCCCACAGTTATCTTTACCGACAGCACTCTCTTTGCCCGCTTTTCTTCAGCAAACCTGAGAGCATGATTGACCACTGCCTCAGCGAAGCTCATTTCATGCACATAAGCCATTTCGCAATATTTTTAAAAAGTTTTCCACCATCATGACTGAATGTTCAAAATCACGGTTAGGGGGACAGTTCAGGGCGTCGGCTTTCGTCCTTTTGTCCACAGAATTGCATTGAATCTTGGACTCCGTGGTTACGTCAAAAACACGGGCGATGGATCGGTTGAGATTGTGGTGGACAGAGATCCGGATTCACTGATAAGGATGCTGAGAGACAGGACTCCGCCGGCGGTTAAAATTGATGATGTGGTGGTTACGAAAATTAACTGTCCTCTTCCGGAATCGTTTGAGATACTCCCGAGTGGAGGGAAAAGCACCCTTTCTCTACCACCGCCGGACATGGCTGTTTGTGGGAACTGTCTCAAAGAACTTTTCAGCCAAAAAGACAGGAGGTACCTTTATCCGTTCATATCATGCACCGATTGCGGAGCGAGATTTTCAATTGTGGAAAATCTACCATTCGACAGAGAAAATACAAGCCTCAGAGAATTTCCGATGTGTGAAGAATGCAGAGGTGAGTATAAAAACGTGAACGACAGAAGGTACTATGCCCAGACAATTGCGTGCGGAAGCTGTGGTCCGAATTATCGATTTATGGGTAGAAATGGGGAGAGAGGTGGAATAGAGGAAGCTTCTGAAGCCATCGAGAGTGGAGAGATAATAGCGATCAAGGGCATTGGTGGATACCATATTGCCTGTCTGACGGAGGACGAAACCGTGGCAGAGCTCAGAAGAATCCTGAAAAGGCCGCAGCAGCCCTTTGCCGTAATGGCCAGAAACATTAACGCAATTGAAAGCGTTTCCATAGTTGGTGAGGATGAGAGAGATGAGCTGAGCAGCATCGAAAGGCCAATCGTCGTCCTGAGAAAAAAAGAGCCTGAGATCTTTAAAGAGGTGGCGCCGGGACTTGATACTGTTGGAATGATGCTCCCCTATGCTCCCGTGCATTATCTACTTTTCTCAAACATGAAAGTCGATTTTATGGTTATGACTTCGGCAAATCTTCCTGGAGAGCCCATGTATATCGATGAGGGCGTATTCAATCTTGATCTGGACGGTTATTTGGTTCACAATCTGAAGATTTCAAACAGAGTCGATGATTCCGTTGTCAAGTTCTGCGCAGGAACCAGAATGATTGTGAGGAGGTCGAGAGGATTTGTGCCAAAGGCCCTGAATATGGATGTTAAGGGTTATGCTCTGGCTGTGGGGGCAGAGCTTTACAACTCCATAGCAGTTCTGAGAGAGGGAAAAGCTGTTGTGTCGCAGTATATTGGCAATACGTATAACTTCAAAACTTACAGCGAATTTTTCAAAAAAACCGTTGATTTCTTCCTGAGGTTTTTTAGGATGAAGGAAGTCGATAATGTGGTTTCGGACATGCACCCTCTCTTCAACACCACCATGTTTGCTGAAAAGCTCGCTGAAAAACTCAACGCAAGGCATATCCGAGTTCAGCACCATTTTTCCCATGCTCTCTCGGTAATGGCCGAAAAGAAGCTATCAAATGCCGTTGCAATTGCAGTTGATGGAGTTGGTTACGGTATGGATGGCAGCGTGTGGGGTGGAGAGGTTCTGTACATCGATATTGAGGGAGGAGAGTTCAGAAGGGTTGGCAGACTGGAGAGCTTTGAGCTGATTGGGGGTGATGCAGCAACAATGAGACCTGTAAGAATACTTGTATCTCTTCTTTCAGAGAGGCCTGAACTTCTTGATCATTACTCCAGGTACGAAGATGTGCACTCACTCCTCAAACTTCTCCCGTATGCCGTAAAGACCACCTCGGCTGGCAGATTTCTGGATGCCGCATCCGCAATGCTTGAGATATGTACAGAACGCACTTATGAAGGCGAACCGGCAATGAAACTTGAGGCTGCAGCCGAAAAATACGATCTTGGGGTTGAGGTGGAAGTAGACACGGCAGTTGAGAGGGCCAAGTTCGAAACCCCCTTCAAACCGGAGGGCAGAAGTGGGAAGGTCAGGGTTCTGAAGGTAAGGGATTTTTTTGGAGAATGCACGGAAAGATACCTAAGGGGGGAGAAAAGGAGTAAAATAGCCTATGAAATCTTCGCTTATCTGGCCTCCGGATTTGCCACCATAGCTGCTGAGTTTGCCGTTGACTGTCCTGTAATCGTTTGCGGAGGGGTTGCCTACAACCGCCACTTCACGGAAATACTGAAAAGGGAACTACCGGACATCATTGTTCCGTCAGCATTCCCGGCGGGGGATAATGGTATAAGTATCGGGCAGCTTTACTCGCTCAAAATTCTGGAGGGAGATGATGATTAGGAAGGAGGATGGGGCTGGAGGAAGATACATGAATGAATTTCTGAGGAAACACGTGTTTTCAAAGATCAATTCAAGAGTATGTGAGATAGAACTTGCCGAAATGGAGGATTCCGCAGATTTCAACGAAACCTCTGTCTTAACAACGGACTCGTATGTGGTGGACCCACCAGTTTTTCCCGGGGGTAGCATAGGAAGTCTGGCAATTTTCGGGACCTGCAATGATCTCGCCGTGGTTGGAGCCGAGCCGAAGTTCATGTCTCTTGCTCTGGTTATTCAGGATGGATTCTCAACAGAAATTTTTGACAGAATCATGAGTGACATCAGTGATGCGTGCGGTAAAGTGGGTGTGAGCATAATAACCGGGGACACAAAGGTCGTTGAGGCGAATGTTGGAATAATCGCAAATACGTCAGGGATAGGGATGAGAAACCCGTTCTTGGATAAGAATCTTGAAGTACTGAGAAGCTATCGAGAGTACCCGTTCACATGGGTTCGGGATAGGGGGCTCGGAAATGGAGATGCGGTGATACTCAGCGGGAGCATAGCCGAACACGGTTCGGCCATCATGGCCAGGAGAATTGGTTTCGATCATGGTATTCAGTCTGACGTTTTTCCAGTCTGGACCTTTGTGAAGGAGGCTCTGAGTACCGGCGGTATTTCGGCGATGAAAGACCCAACGAGAGGAGGGGTGGCAGCCGCACTTAATGAGATGGCGGAAAAGAGCGGTGTGGGGATAAAGGTTTACGAGGATAGAATCCCGATAAAGGATGAAGTAAAGAGTTTCTGTGAGCTGCTGGGACTCGATCCGCTGACCATGGCCAACGAGGGAAAGGTTGTTTTTGGTGTTATTCCAGAGATGGCTGATGACATTCTTAAAGCTCTGAAAAAAGCAGGGCAAAAGGATGCTGAAATAATCGGTTACGCTACAGATGAGTTCAGAGAGGTCGTTCTTGAAACTTCTGCCGGGACGAGTAGGGTTGTACCGCAACCCGTTTCGGATCCAATTCCGAGGGTCTGCTAGTCCATCTTAAATGGTCTAAAAATTTTAAACATGTTTCCTGAAAACAGTTAGGGCTCTCTCGGCAGACTCTCTGTCGTAGATTACGAGTGCCACCTCCTTAACGGACGAGCCTTTAAAGCTCTTCACGGCCTCGAGAAAAGTTTCAACAACTTTCTCCAAATCGCAGCCGTAGATCCCTGCGCTTACAGCCGGGAAGGCTATTGACTCTACGCCCATTTCCTCGGCCTTCTCCAGTGGACCGAAAAATGCCCTGAAAAGTTTATTCTTCAGTTCTTCGTTCCATTTTCCACCGCATATCGGTCCAACCGTGTGGAAAACGTACTTTATTCCCCTTCCCTCCAGCCTCATCGCCGGAGTGACAACCACCTCACCGTGTTCTATGTAATCTCTTCCAAACTGCTCCCTCATCGCATTCTTGCTTATCTCCGTGTATCTACCCGCATCACCTGTACAGGCCTTTGCAATTGCGTATGCGACACCACCACCGTGTTCGAGCCTCTTGTTGGCTGCATTAACGATGGCTCTGGCAGGATACTGCGTAATGTCTCCCTGAACAAGCTTTAATGTTATGCCGTCTACATTCAGTACGACCAGCACCTCCATATATCAGATTCGACGGAAGTTATAAAAATATTCATTCTGAAGGGAGAGGATTTCAAAAGTCATGAATACAATCGGACCTTTACTGCTGACTGAATATGGAAAAATAGGTTAAAGCTCGTAGCTCTCTCCGGGTTTCAGGATCACGACCTTCACGTTAAGACCTCTGGTCTCAACAGCCTTCTTGAATTCTGCTGGGTCCTTCTCCACAAGCGGGAAGGTGTTGTAGTGCATGGGTATTGCCACCTTGGGCCTTACGAGTTCCAGGGCCTTCACGGCCCCATCGATTCCCATGGTGTAGTAGTCGCCTATCGGCACAAGCATCACATCGGGTTTGTGAAGTTCGCCGATCAACTGCATGTCCAGAAATACGTCCGTATCACCCGTATGGTAAATTTTAAGCCCATCCATGGAAACTACAAAGCCTGCGGGTAAGCCGGCACTGATTATGTTTCCATTTTCGTCCTCAACATCTGCAGAGTGCAGAGCCGGTGTCATTGTGACTTCAATGTTTCCTGTTCTGAGTGTACCGCCGATGTTCATCCCCATCGTCTCAACATCCTTCTTCGCCAGTATTCTCGACAGCTCGTGAATGCAGACGATCGGGGCGTCATTCCTTCTCGCAATACCAACCGCATCCCCGAGATGGTCGCCGTGTCCGTGTGTTACTAGGATGTAGTCCACCTTCAGGTCCTCCGGTTTAACAGGGGCGGTGGGGTTGCCGGTCAGAAAAGGGTCGATCAGCACCTTCATGCTACCCTCAAGCAAAAAGGCCGCATGTCCCAACCAGGTTATCTTCATTCTAACACCCCCCTACCACATTGGGTGTAAAGAATTTTAAACGTTTTGTATCACAGATAATAAATTTCACTTTTGTGAGAAAAACTATTTTTAGCCAGTATCCATGCTTTACTATGGAACTAACGACACCAGAAAGGGTTCTGTTTGAAACAGAGGTTTACGAGATAGATGACGATCTGAAAGTCAAGAAGGGAAATGTAAAAATCACGGAATCGAGAGTTCTGTTTAAGAGTAACGGAAACTCAAAGCTGGTGTACATTTCAGGAATACAGATGCTCGAAATAAAAAAAGAGGAAAGATGGGGGTTCCTGGTGGCCGGAGGGATTTTGGGTGTCAGTGCAGCGATAATGTACCTTTTCGGGTTTGAATACGGAATAAAGAACTTTCTTGCAGCACTTTTCTTCTTCATCATGCCCACGACCTTCGTGTTGATCTCCATGCTTCTTCTCTACTGGTGGTTCGTGACAAGGTCCTATCTGCTCGACATGTTTACCGATTTTGGAAGAAGACTCAGAATAAGGAGCAAGAACAGGGACGATCTGTATGAGATAGCCAATGCTGTCGAGCTTGTTAAGATGGGGGCTGTCAGGAGACTTCAGAGGAAGGAGAGGCTGGAGAGATCGCTCATTTGAATTGAAATTTCTAAACTGTATTTCAGAAATAAAACTACAGATGTAAAAGAAATTTCTTTAAATAACATTAAAATGGTGGTGGTATGAATGAGGTCGGTATTGGTGTTGATGGTGAGGATATTAAAGGTTTTGCTGAAGATCCCGTAGAAAAGGTACGTCAACTGGAACGAGCTTTGGCAGAGAAAGAAAAGCAGCTTGCAGAGACAACAGCAGAGCTGAATAAAACAAAAGCATTCATAAACGAGCTGTTCAGAATACTACCCAAGCCAATTTACATCTATTTCATTGACAGAGATGGAAAACTTCGATACGTAAACGATGCCACTCTGCACTATCTTAAAAAGGACAGGGATGAGGTGATAGGGCGTAAGCCTTCAGAACTCTTCTTTGAAGAGTCGGGAAAAACCCTTGCGGAGGCTGGAAAGAAAACAATCATCGAAACTTCACTGGAAAAAGGTGGTGTTGTTGTAGAAGGAGCAGAGTCAAAGCTCATATCTCATGTTGGGACAACACACATCCTGACCTCATGTGCCCCTGTACGTGTTGACGGAGAGCTCGTGGGAATGGTCGGGTATTTCGTGGACATCAGTCCAATCAAGCAGAAGGAAGAGGAGGCAAGAAAAGCCTTCAAACTTGTGGAGGAAGTATTCAGAAAAATGCCCTTCCCCGCTTACGTGATCTACGTAAATACGGACCATAAAATCCAGTATGCCAACGATGAAATTGCAAAACTTGCGGGATTCAACAGGGCGGAGGAAATCGTAGGAAAACATCCTTCCGAATTATTCCAGACCGAAGGTGGGAGGACAATTGCAGATAAGGTTCTCGACACGGGTAAAGCGGTCATCAACTATCAGGCAGTAACCCGAACCAAAACAGGTAGAGAAGTTCCGGTTCTGGTGTCCTGCGTTCCTGTTCATGTGGATGGGGAGATGGTTGGTGTTATCGACCTCTTCACCGATATCACTGAACTTAAGGAGAAGGAGGCAGAGATTATGAAGACACTGGAGTACACAGATAGGGCTCTCGAACTTCTCACTGTCGGGATAAGGGAGTTGCAGTCAGGCAATTTAGGTGCAAGAGTGGAGAAGCCAGAAAAAATTGAGGGTGTTAAAGTTGCCAGAAGGTTTGAAGAGACTGTTGACATTTTCAACGAGTTTGCTGAGAGACTGAACGAGATAGTGAGAAGACTGGCGGAGGATATGAAAGAAACCGCAGAGCAGGTCAGAGAAGCGAATGAGGCCGTAAATCAGATGAATGCCGGCATGCAGCAGATTTCATCAGCTTCACAGCAGATCGCCACGGGAAGTG